>NZ_JBNPVS010000049.1:0-71606 GCF_050434225.1 Paraburkholderia sp. GAS32
TGATAGTGCGGATTCCCGTGTGAAAGTAGGTAATCGTCAGGCTCCCCTGCAAGACCAGAAACCCCACCCCGAAAAGGTGGGGTTTCTGCGTTTACGCGGCAAAAACCAGCCATCTGAAAACATCGCCACCGTGAGACCCTGTCCGGTGCGGCTCCTGTCCTGCCGGTATCACTCCTTCCCGATCCGCAGCGCGGTCGCGTAACCAGTTGGCTCTTGTCCATTCCGCGGCATGCATGCGCAGGCTCTCTGCTCTTCTCATCCCTCCCGGAGCACGTGAAATCGGGCCCTTTGCCTAGCGGCAGCGCCAAAAGGTAGCTCTCCCGCAGGCGAAAAATCTGCAACAAAAATAGCTTCACCACCCCTTTTTATTTCCCTCCTGCGCGCGCTTCGTCGCATCGCCTTGCCTTAACATCCGCCACAGAATACTGTATAAATATACAGTGAAAACTCGTCACCCCATGCGTGCCCGATGCCGGGCAGGGTGGAGTATTCCCTATTGAACGAGCGTGTCTATGGCAGCAGCGATTCATCTGGCGACGACAGCGTTGTCGTCGCAATTGCGGCGTCAGGTGTGGCAGGGCAATGAGCTTGCCGAGGCGGACTCGCGGGTGATTTCCAGCGGCTATGCTGCGCTGGATCAACTGCTGCCTGGGCAGGGCTGGTCGGCCGGCGGCCTGACAGAGTTATTGATTGAGCACGGAGGAGTCGGCGAACTGCGCCTGCTGGCCCGCGCGCTTCGGCATCTTACGGCACAAGCCGAACGGCACGTCATGCTCGTGGCGCCCCCTTACCAGCCCTGTGCTTCGGCATTGAGGGCCTGGGGTATCGATGTCGAACGCGTCTTATGGGTGCGCTCGAGTGAAGACCAGTCTCTGTGGGCCGCTGCTCAAGCGTTGAAGCAGGATGGCATCGGCGCAGTGCTGGTATGGCTGCCGAATGCGCGCGCCGATAAGGTTCGGCGTCTGCAGGTGGCGGCTCAGGAGTCGGCATCGTTGGCATTTTTGATCCGGCCTGTCGAGGCAGCCACGCAATCTTCGCCGGCGCCATTGCGGATGATCTGCGAGCCGCTCTTGCCGGCCAATGCGCAGACGATCAATCGTCGTCAATGGTTGCAGGAGATTGGTATTTCGATCGACATCTTCAAGCGCCGCGGCCCGCCGCTAGCGGAACCCCTGCGTCTCATTTTGCCATTACAAAGCGTCTTGTTGCCGGAAAGCGGAATCGGTAGCAATCAAGGACGAGAGATCAAACATGTTGTGGATCGCAGTCACATTGCCACTCTTGTCGCTGGAAGCGGTGAAGCCTCTCGAACCGCTTCCGGATGGTTCGCCCGCGAAGCCGAATCGGTGTGAATCCGGCGAGACAAGCCAACCTCCGGGGGTCGACAGCGTCACCGAGGCGCGTTGCTATGCGCTGGCCGACCACGCGCACATCCTGATGCCGGATTTCGACGCATTGCGTGCCGGGGTGCATGCGGGTCAGTCGCGCTCGTACGCATTGGCCTTGGCGCCCGGTCTCAAGATGCTTGCCGCAGACACAGCCCGCGAAACTCAGGCGTTCGAAGCGATGGCGCTCGCTTTGCTGACGTACACACCGAAGGTGTCGCTCGGGCACGCGCATACCTTGTTGCTGGAAGTCGGCTCCGGCTTGCGGTTGTTTGGCGGCTTGCGCGCGTTGTTGTCTCGGGTGTCCGCGACGGTGGCTGAATTCGGCTATACGGCGCGCATCGCGTGTGCACCGACAGCCTGGGGAGCGTGGTTGTTGGCTCAGGCGCACGCCGATCGGCAGGGGCATCGTTGGCATGTGATAAAGGAAACGTCGCTTGCGCGGGTCCTCGACCGCTTATCCGTGTTGTTGTTGCCGGTTTCGCAGGCGGATCGCGATGCGTTTACGCATGTCGGTTGCGCGACGCTGGCCGATTTGCGGCAATTGCCAAGGTCGGGTGTCGTGCGGCGTTTCGGCAGCGGCATTCTGGATCTGCTGGCGCAGGCGTATGGTGCGCGCCCGGATCCGCGCGAATCGTTCCGCGCGCCGGCATCGTTTCATGCTCAGTTGGAGTTGCCGTCGCGGGTCGATAGTGCCGATGCATTACTGTTTGCCGCGCGTCGGCTGATTGTGCAACTGGCCGGATGGTTGAGCGCGCATCATGCAGCGCTCAGTGGATATACGTTGTTGCTCGAACATGAATTGGCATCCCGCCATGCTCCGAAGACGTCGAGTCTGAAGGTCGCTTGGGCCATACCGTCGCGTGATGCCGAGCATCTGATCTGGCTGTTGCGTGAGAAGTTGAATCAGACGGTTCTGGTGGCGCCCGTGATCGAGTTGAAGCTGGTCGCGGATCAGATCGGCGAGTATGCAGGGCGGTCGGACACTTTGTTTCCAATGCCCGAATCAGACGGCGATTCGATTGCACGTCTGCTTGAACGCTTGAGCGCGCGTTTGGGGCCGGAGAACGTGTTGCAGATGTCGGTGCAGGACGATCATCGGCCCGAGCGGGCAATGCGCGTCGAGGCCTACCAGGCGCAAGCGTTTTCGCGCAAGAAGCGTTCGTCTGCGAAGACTAAGACAAAAATCAAAGCGGATAAAACCTGGCTGACCGATGAGTTGCAGCACGCTGCATTGGAGAGCGTGCGCGCAGACGACGATGCGGCGAGACAAGCGGAACAGGCGGAACGCACAGCACATCCAGAGCACCCAGAGTACATATCCCGCGAGTCCGAAAAAGCGAGTGACGCTAAAAGCAGCCGCCTATTCGTAATACAACCGGCCGATGCTCAAACCTCACTCGATCTGCCCGACAGTGCATTGCCATCGCAGCCTCGCCCCGTCTGGATGCTCGACAAACCGCTGCGCCTGATGATGCGCGACCAGCGGCCGATCTATCGTCGGCCGCTGAAAATGCTCACGCGTACCGAACGGATTGAAGCAGGGTGGTGGGACGGTAACCTCGTTGAGCGGGATTACTACGTTGCGGCAGATGATCGTGGCCATATGTTCTGGGTGTACCGGGAACGTCTTGGTGGCGAGTGGTATCTGCAGGGTTTATTCGGCTGAGCATCATGGAAAATTCTCAGCCATCATTCTTGTTAGAGCAGGCGCTTGCGGCCCAATTGCCGCCGTATGCGGAGTTGCATTGCCTGACTAATTTCTCGTTTCTGCGCGGCGCTTCGCATCCGCATGAACTGGTCGAGCAGGCGATGTCGTGCGGCTATAGCGCGCTCGCGATCACCGATGAATGCTCACTGGCGGGCGTCGTACGCGCACACACTGCGGTGAGAGAAATCAGGCAGGAGCGGGACCGCCAGCAGAAGGAGCGCGAAGACAAAGCGAAAGCCGCGCAGGCAGGAACGTCATTAGAAGAAGTAGCAGAGCCGGCGGCTACAACGCCAGCGGATTCAAAACAGGAAGCCTCAAAACAGGAAGCCTCAAAACAAGAAACCCTTGACCACGAGGTACTAAAACCAATCCCTCACCTCATCATCGGCAGTGAACTCAATCTGACCGACGATGCAGGCGAACCGTTCTGCACATTGGTTGCGCTCGCAACCAACCGCAATGGCTACGGCAATCTTTCCGAACTGATCACGCTGGCCCGTTCGCGTGCGGACAAAGGCAGCTATCGCCTCGGTCCATCCGATTTCACCGACTCGCTACCGCATCTAGAGCATCTCAAAGCCTTGCCCGATTGCGTCCTGATCCTAGTGCCGCAGCGCACGGCGACGCTCTCGCACACATTGCGTTGTGCGCACTGGCTGGCATCGTTCGCGCCGCAACGCTCATGGATCGCACTCGAACTCTGGCAAACCGGCAGCGACGATCTTCAGATCGACGCATTGCGAATGATTTCAAAAACGAGTGGTTTGCCTTTGGTGGCAGCAGGGGGCGTCCTGATGCATGTGCGATCGCGCAAGCCGTTACAGGACACCTTGACCGCGATCGGCCTCGTCACACCGCTATCGGCGTGTGGTCACGCGCTCGAGGCCAATGCCGAACGGCATATGCGCACTCGCGTGCGGCTCGGCAAACTGTATCCACGCGACACGCTCGAAGAAACGCTGCGTATCGCCGCCCTATGTCGCTTCTCGCTCGACGAACTCAAGTATGAGTATCCGGAAGAACTGGTGCCCGCCGGTGAATCGCCATCAAGCTATCTGCGCAAACTGGTCATGGCCGGCGCGATGGAGCGCTGGCCGAAAGGAATGGATCTCAAACGAATCGATCAGATCGAAAAAGAGCTGCAACTGATCGCCGACCTGAAATACGAAAAGTACTTCCTGACGGTACAGGATATCGTGAGCTTCGCGCGCTCCAGAAACATACTGTGCCAAGGCCGTGGTTCGGCAGCCAACTCGATCGTATGTTACTGCCTGCACGTGACGGAAATCGATCCGGTGCGCATGAACATGCTGATCGAACGGTTCATCTCGCGCGCGCGTAACGAACCGCCTGATATTGACATCGATTTCGAGCATCAGCGTCGGGAAGAGGTGATTCAATATATCTATGGGAAGTACGGTCGCCATCGCGCTGCGCTCACTGCAACGCTGATCACCTATCATGCGCGCAGTGCGCTGAAGGACGTCGGCAAGGCGTTGGGACTCGAAGCGTCATTGATTGAGCGGATGAGCAAATCGCAGCAATGGTGGGACGGCACGGATGCGGTCGCCAAATATCTGGCCGAAGCGGGCTTCGCTGCCAACTCGCACATCACGCAGAATCTGATTCGCCTTACCAAAGAGTTGCGCAACTTTCCGCGTCATCTGTCGCAACACGTCGGCGGCTTTGTGATTGCGAAAGATAAGCTGTCGCGACTCGTGCCGATTGAGAACGCGACGATGAAAGACCGCAGCGTGATCGAGTGGGACAAGGACGATATCGATGCGCTCGGACTATTGAAAGTCGACGTACTGGCGCTCGGCATGTTGTCGGCGATCCGGCGCGCGCTGGAATTCGTCGCCTTGCGGCGCGGCTTGCCGAAATTCAGGATGCAGGATATTCCGCGCGAGGATCGCGCCGTCTACGAGATGTGCGGTCATGCCGATACGATCGGCGTATTCCAGATCGAATCGCGTGCGCAGCAAAGCATGCTGCCGCGGTTGAAACCGAACAAGTACTACGATCTTGTGATCGAAGTCGCGATCGTGCGGCCCGGGCCGATCCAGGGCGGCATGGTGCATCCGTATCTGCGCCGCAAGCAGGGTCTGGAGGCGGTGGACTACGCTAAGGAGGAGTTACGCCCCGTGCTCGAGCGCACCCTCGGCGTACCGATTTTTCAGGAGCAGGTGATGCACCTCGCGATGGTTGCCGCGCTCTACACTGGTGAGCAGGCCGATCAATTGCGGCGCGCGATGGCCGCATGGCGGCGCAGCGGCAATCTGGCGAAGTATCAGCAGGATCTGACTGACCGCATGTCGGCGCGCGGTTACGAAAAAGAGTTCATCGAGCGCATCTGCAAACAGATCGAAGGCTTCGGCGAATATGGCTTTCCTGAAAGCCACGCGGCAAGCTTTGCCTTGCTCGTCTATCTCAGCGCGTGGTTGAAACGTTATGAGCCGGCCGCTTTTCTTGCAGGATTGCTGAACAGTCAGCCGTTGGGGTTTTATTCACCGTCGCAACTCGTGCAGGATGCCAGGCGTCACGGTGTCCAGGTATTACCGCCTGACGTGACCTTGAGCGATTGGGAGTCGACCTTCGAACAACGTGGTCGCGAAGGGCAGCGGATTTCATCGAGCGAGGCCTGTTTGCGTCGTCAGCAGGGCGCATTGTCCGCACAGCAATTCCGTGACTTGTCGTTGCGGCGCTTCACATTAGCCCGGACGATCAGGCGTGCGGCAAAACAGCTGACCGCACGCGTATTTCAATCTTCGAAAACCTATGGTGCACGCGGTCCGGCAGTACGCATCGGCATGCATCTGATCAAAGGTCTTTCACAGGTAGCGGCCGAACGCATCATGGCGGCTCGTAGCGACGCACAGTTTGCTGACGTCGACGATCTGGCGCGTCGCGCGGCATTGACGCGGCGCGATCTCGAAGCGCTGGCCGCGGCGAACGCGCTGGTCAGCATTGCGGGCCATCGGCGCGAAGCGTGGTGGCAGGTGACCGCGCAGCACACGGTACCCAAGCTGCTGCGCGATGCGCCGATCGCGGAAGCGCCGCTGGCATTGCCGCAGGCAGCCGAAAGTCGCGAGATCGTCGACGACTACGCGAGCATCGGCCTCACGCTCAATCGTCATCCGCTCGCGCTATTGCGCGAGCGTCTTGCCAGACAGCGTTTTCGCACGGCGGCAGAACTTGCCGCGTGCGGACACGGCACGCTGGCGCGCGCCTGCGGTATCGTCACTGTGCGGCAGCGGCCGGGCACGGCAAACGGCACCGTGTTCGTTTCCATCGAAGACGAAACCGGTTCGATCAACGTGATCGTCTGGCCGGCGCTGGTGGAAAAGCAACGCAAGGTGCTGCTGGGTTCGTCATTGCTGGCGGTGTATGGCGTCTTGCAGCGTGACGATGGCGTTTCTACCGGCGGTGACAGCGCCGGCAATGTGATGAACGCAAATAAAGCGGGCAACGCGAAACGGAAACAGAAGGGCGAGGTGATCCATCTCGTCGCGCATCGACTTGAAGATCACAGCGACTGGCTCGGCGAACTGGCTACGGCGAGCCGCGATTTTCATTGATGCGGACCAACTGTGGTTAAGCTTGCGGACCCGACGGCAGGTTGGCGTGTCGCCGGGCCGTAGAAACGCGAGCAGTACCTGCCGTCGTTATCAAGCTCGTTGCCGGGCAGCTACGCCGCCGTCTCGCCCCGCCACGGAAATGCGGCCAGCACTTGCCGGATCGCAACGTCGAACGGCGTGCGGCGGCCAATGCCGAGCGCCTCGAGCCGGTCCGACGCCAAGTGGCAGTTATGCGGGCGCGGCGTCGCGTCGGTGGGCGTATGTTTTGGCGTCAGTTGCGCATCGAGTTGCAGCGCTTCGGCCAGCCGCACGGCGATTTCATACTTGTTCATCGGCTCATCCCCCGACCATTGCACGATGCCGCAGATCGCATCGCCACGCGCATGCCGTTCGAGCATCTGCCGGATCACGAACGCGACGTCCGGTGTAAAGGTCGGGAAGCGAATCGCCCATGCATCCATGACGGCGGCCTTGCCCTCGCGTGAAGCCGACGCGGCAATCGCCGGCACGAGACTCGTCACCGCCGATTCTGCCCAATCGACGATCGGCCCATAGAGCAGCGGCAAACGCAGTATGCAGCCGAGATCGGTGGATTCCGTCAGCGCTCGCTCGCCTTCGAGTTTGCTGCGCCCATAGGCATTGAGCGGCGCGGGCGCGGAATCGTACTGATAGGGCGGGTGCGTGCCGTCGAACACGTAATCGGTTGAGATCGAGAGCGCCCAAGCGCCGCGCCGCTTTGCCGCCGCGGCCAGGGTGCGCACCGCATCGACGTTCAACGCCCGGGCGAGCGCCGGATCGTGCTCGCATACATCAGGCCGACGCTCCGCCGCGGCAATCACGAGCGCGTCCGGTGCTTCGCGCTCGACAAATTGCTCGACCGCCCGCGCATCGCGAATATCCAGCGCGACCGTGTTCGGCCCCGGCCGGCTGAACGCCGTGGCGACAACTTGCCAATCTGCCTGCTGTGCCAGTTCGTCGACGAGAGCCCGGCCAAGCAGTCCGGAAGCACCAATGACCGCAACTTTGAACATGACGGTCGCTCGCTTAGCGGGCTGGGCCGCTGGTCACGCCGGTCACCGTGTAACCGGCCTCGTCGATTGCGGCTTTGAGCGTGTCAACCGGTTGTGCCGATTCGACCGCCACGCGGCCGGATGCCAGATCGACCTGGACTTTAGCGGCGCCATCGTGTTCACGGATTGCGTTCGTGACCGCCGCCACGCAATGCTGGCAGCTCATGCCTTCTACCTGGAATTCGATCGTCATCGGGATTGCCTTGAAAAAATGAATGTTGCGATGCTTGAATTATGCCTGCCGATGCGCAATTGAGTGGCTGACCTTCCCACTATGGGAAGGTGTACGATCGACGCACACCCTGGGGAAACAGTCATGAACATCGGTGAAGCGGCCCGTGCGTCGGGCGTCACGGCGAAGATGATTCGCTACTACGAAAGCGTGGGCCTGCTGGCAGCGAAGGCGCGCACGAGCGCCGGCTATCGCGTATACGGGCCGCAGGAGGTCCATTCGCTGCGTTTTATCCGGCAGGCGCGCCGTCTTGGTTTTCTGGTCGAAGACATCCGCCGCTTGCTGGCGCTGTGGCACGACCGGTCGCGCGCCAGTGCCGAAGTGAAGACGATTGCGTTGGAGCACGTTGCGGAGCTCGATCGCCGCATCGCCGAACTGACCGACATGCGCGACACATTGGCGCATCTGGCGGACCATTGTCACGGCGACGAGCGCCCGGATTGCCCGATTATCGAGCGGCTCGCCGATACCGATCTGGTGTCGGGGAAGGGTTGTCACTCGATTTGAAAGCGCGAAGTGCAACCTGTCGAGGGCGTTATCGCAACCGAGCCTCAAAAAGCACCTGAATGGTGCAAATTAATATGGGGCAGTATCAATCGTCGCAAAAAAGCCGTCTTGAATTTAGATAAATCAACGACTTAAGTGCACCACGAGCGTGCACCATTCCAAAACGGAATGCACGTCATGCGGGCATTTCACTAGCAAGGTTGCACCATAAGGCTATAATCCGGGTTAACCCTTTTACGGGAAATCCCTGATGCAGAACTCACCGGGGATTCAATCTGATCCTTGGAGAACATCATGTTTGCATACGTACTTGAAAAGCTGAGCACCTGGTTTGAAACTGCAGAACGCAGCCGTCGTGAAGCCTATCTGGCGTCGTCGTCGGATATCGTTCAGCTCGAACAGCGCATCCGCTCGCTCGAAACCAACGGCTACTCGCTGTAAGTTTCAACTGCATCAAGTTTGACCCGGCAGCGCTCGTGCGCAGCCATTGCAGTAAAGTGTTGAGCCCCGTATAGACGGGGCTTTGTCACATCTGAACCACAAGAATTTCACGGCAAGTGGCGCTTCAAGGCGACTCATGGCCAATAACGACTAGCCTGACGGTTGCCGTCGCGGTAAGGTAAGGCGCTTTCTGCGCAATCCGGCATTCTCAAACTCAACCGGTCCGCCCATGCTTCCTGTCCACTCGCTCAAATCCGTCCTGGCCATGACTGCCGCAGCCTCGCTGACAACGGTTTTTGCCGTATCGGCTACATTCGCCGCGTCGAGCAATACCGCTCGCAAGCCCGTGATACTCGACTCGCAGAGCGGCATCAGCGACGGGCAGAGCGGCACCGTGCTGCAGACCGCGCCGCTCTCGCGGCAGCCGATCGTAGGGGCGCAGCCTATCGCAACGCCCACGGAGCTGGCGCCGAATTCGTCGATACCGTTCGTTGTCGCGCCCTACATCCCGGTGCCTGTCGGCGGCGGCACGCCGTCGCCACAACCGCAGCCGCAAACTCGTCCCGTGCCCCGGTCGCAATAAGCCGCAATAAGGGTCTCCGGCGCGATATCTCCCGGTAGTTCTTTTCCACCCATCCGTTGACGCTTCGAGCGGCGGGTTCTCTGTCGTGCTGCCGCATGTGCATGCGCGTCTTCAGCTAACGCGCGAGACACTACATACGCCATTCGGGTTTCGATGCATGGCGTGCGCGACACCGTCCGACGACAATCGTTGCGCACTCTCTCGCCAACGATGTGGATCATGCATCGTACGCAGCGCCATCGCGTCAATGAAAACAGAACAAGGAGACATCAAATGCCTACTCACTGGATGCGGCGTGCCGTCGGTACCTGCGCCACGTTGCTTGCGCTGATCGTACCCGCGACGCTGCCCGGCGTCGCGCTTGCCAAAGACACACCGGAAAAGCCCACGCTCACGATGGCCGTTGGCGGTTTGCCGGGCCTTTACTATTTGCCGGTACTCGCCGCCCAGCAGTTGGGCTACTTCAAGGACGAAGGGCTCGACGTCACACTCGAAGATTTCGCGGGCGGGTCGAAGGCGTTGGAAGCGGTCGTGGGGGGCAGCGCCGACGTGGGAGCCGGCGCATTCGAGCACACGCTGTTCATGCAGGCAAAGGGGCAACACTACCGCGCGTTCGTGCTGATGGGCCGCGCGCCGCAGATCGTTGTCGCGGTGCTGAAGTCGAAGGCGGATCAGATCAAGACATTGGCGGACTTCAAGGGGGCCAAAGTTGGCGTGAGCGCGCCGGGTTCGTCGACGGATCTGGTGCTTACCGTGGCTTTGCGCAAGGCAGGTGTGCAGCGCAACGAGATTTCGGCGATCGGCGTGGGCAGTGGCGCCACGGTATTGGCTGCGGTGAGCGGCGGTCAGCTCGACGCGCTGTCCAACGTGGACCCGATGATGACCAAGCTGGAGCGTAGCGGCGCGATCAAAGTGCTGGTCGATACGCGTACCGTGAAAGGCACGCAGGAGGTATTCGGCGGGACGATGCCGGCGGCGACGCTCTACGCATCGGAGACTTTCATTCAGAAGTATCCGAAGACGACACAGGCGCTCGCCAATGCGATCGTGCGCGCGGACCACTGGTTGCAGACCGTGAGCGACGCCGATTTGTTGAAGATGGTGCCGCCGGCCTATTTGCTCAACGATTCGGCACTCTACGTGGAGGCATTCCACAACGTGCGCGACGCGTATTCGCCGGATGGCTTGATGCCCGCGGATGGTCCGGCGACCTCATTGCGTGCTTTGTCGTCGTTCGATAACCGCCTCGATCCGAAAAAGATCGACCTGAACGCAACCTATACCAACGATTTCGCCCACAAGGCGGCGCAACTCAAGTAAGCGGACTGGTGGCGGGATGATTTACCCGCGCGCGCGTGTCATACCGCTGGGTAAGGCGTCCACGTGCGGCCTGGGGCGTTGTTCAATCGCCGCGATATTCGACCTTGAACTGCGCGGCCTTGTCTTCGCCGAGCGCCTCGACCAGCCAGGGCATCTGGTCCTTCAGCGTTTTCGCCAGCGTATACGGCGGATTCAGGATGAACATGCCACTGCCAAACAACCCGAAGCCGTCGGTCGGCGGATTGCTGACGGTCAGGCTCACATGCAGCCAGTTGCGCTCCTGCAGCTTCTTCAACTGATCGGGGAAGCGCTGCGATTCAAGGCGTCTTACCTGCGGATACCAGACCGCGTAGGTGCCGGTCGGAAAGCGCTTCAGGCTTTCTTCGACACAGCGCAGCGTGCGCGTGTAGTCGCGCTTGTCTTCGTACGACGGATCGAGCAGCACCAGCGCGCGGCGCGGCGCCGGCGGCAGCAACGCGAGGATGCCGTCGAAGCCGTCGCCTGCATAAAGCATTGCACGGCGGCCTGCGTCGCGGAAGTTATGGCGCAGCACGTCGATTTCAGTGGTGTGCAGCTCGAACAGGCGCATGCGGTCCTGCTCGCGCATCTGCCGCCACGCGATATACGGCGAGCCCGGGTAGAAGCGCAACTGGCCGTCAGGATTCAGCGCGCTCACTTCGTCGACGTACTCCGCGAAGACCGACGGCAGGTCGTTACGCTCCCACAGTTTGGCGATACCGGTCTGGAACTCGCCGGTTTTCGTCGCATAGCCTTCCTTCAGCGAATAGACGCCGGCGCCCGCGTGCGTGTCGATATACCAGTAGGCTTTGTCCTTCTGGCCGAGGTAGCGCAGTAGCTGCAACACGACGGCGTGTTTCAGAACGTCGGCGTGATTGCCTGCATGAAAGGCGTGGCGGTAGCTGAGCATGATGAGGAGACACTGAAAGAGGGCGTGCCGGTCCACGGCGGATTCGGCGATGCGAGTGC
Source organism: Paraburkholderia sp. GAS32 (assembly GCF_050434225.1). Classification (NCBI taxonomy): domain Bacteria; kingdom Pseudomonadati; phylum Pseudomonadota; class Betaproteobacteria; order Burkholderiales; family Burkholderiaceae; genus Paraburkholderia; species Paraburkholderia sp. GAS32. The sequence goes on from NZ_JBNPVS010000049.1 coordinate 11,815, forward strand.
AATGCGGCAGCACAACTGAAGTGCAGCGCGGTCGCGTATTGTACGCGACGCCGCGCCGCACTCCTTAGTGCGTTGCGCGTGACATAGCCCCGATGGTGCGCGGGCCATGCTCCGCGGACCGGACCGGTCCAATCGGGTCTGGACTGGTCCGGCGCGCCCGCTCAGTCGTAGGCGTCGCCGATGACCGCCTCGATCCGCTCTTTGATCTCCGGCGTGATCCGTTCCGCCACCTCGGCGGATTTCATATTCTCGCCGATCTGTTCGACGCGCGACGCGCCGGTGATCACGGTGCTCACATTCGGATTCTTCAGAATCCATGCAATCGCCAACTGGCCGATCGTGCAACCCAGCTCGTCGGCCACTTCGCCCAGCTTGCCGACCACGTTGTTTTTGCCGGCATCGGTGACCTGCTTGCGCAGCCAGTCGTAGCCTTGCAGTTGCGCACGGCTATCGGCAGGTACGCCGTCGCGGTACTTGCCGGTGAGCAGGCCGGACGCGAGCGGGCTCCAGGTGGTCAGCCCAAGGCCGATATCCTCGTAAAGCCGCTTGTATTCCTGCTCGACGCGCTTGCGGTGGAACAGGTTGTACTGCGGCTGCTCCATGACCGGTTTGTGCAGATGATGGCGTTCAGCAATCTCGTAAGCGGCGCGGATTTCGTCGGCGCTCCATTCGGATGTGCCCCAGTACAGGGCCTTGCCGTGCGTGATCATGTCGCTCATGGCCCAGACGGTTTCTTCGACCGGCGTGTTCGGGTCAGGACGATGACAGAACACCAGATCGACATAATCGAGTTGCAGGCGTTTGAGCGATGTGTCGATGGCGTTCAGCAGATATTTGCGGTTCAGCGTGTGGTACTGGTTCGGCGCTTCGTTGAGACCCCAGAAAAATTTCGTCGATACCACATAGCTCACACGCGGCCATGCCAATTCCTTGAGCGCCTGGCCCATGATTTCTTCGGATTGGCCGGCGGCGTACACCTCGGCATTGTCGAAGAAGTTGACTCCCGCATCGCGCGCGGCTGCGAGCGACTCGCGCGCTGCACGATGATCTACCTGATTGCCGTAGGTGACCCATGAGCCGATGGACAGTTCGCTGACTTGCAGGCCCGAACGGCCCAGACGTCGATAATTCATGCATTCCTCCTTGGTAGTGATGCCGCCGGAATCCCGCTGAAACGTCCAGTTTAAAGAGATAAGGCTCGATGTGCAGTTTACGGATGCAGTTCACACGGTTCATGCACAATAGCAGCGTTGGCCGCAGTGCAGCATTCGGCTGAACGGTCTATGCCGTTTGGCTGGCTTCACGCCGCCTGCGGTCCGTGGTCTCATTGCTCATCAACTGCATGGAGGTTCTGGATGTCGTCACTGAACACGAATCTGAATGGCAAGGTTGCGGTGGTTACGGGCGCCGCGAGCGGCATCGGCAAGCAGATTGCGCTCACGCTTTCCGCCGCGGGCGCGGCGGTCGCGATCGCCGACCTGAACCAGGACGGCGCCAATGCCGTCGCTGAAGAAATCAAACAGGGCGGCGGCAAGGCAATCGGCGTGGCAATGGACGTCACGAACGAAGACGCCGTCAACCAGGGCATAGATAAAGTCGCGGCGGAACTCGGCTCGATCGATATTCTGATTTCCAACGCCGGCATCCAGATCGTCAATCCGATCGAAAACTATTCGTTTTCCGACTGGAAGAAGATGCAGGCCATCCATGTGGACGGCGCCTTCCTCACCACCAAGGCCGCGCTCAAGCACATGTACAAAGACGATCGCGGCGGCATCGTGATCTACATGGGTTCGGTCCATTCGCACGAAGCGTCGCCGCTGAAGTCCGCCTATGTGACGGCCAAGCATGCGCTGCTGGGGCTCTCACGCGTACTGGCCAAGGAAGGCGCGAAACACAATGTGCGCTCGCATGTGGTGTGTCCGGGTTTCGTGCGTACGCCGCTGGTCGACAAGCAGATTCCCGAGCAGGCCAAGGAGCTCGGCATCAGCGAAGAAGACGTGATCAAGCGCGTGATGCTGGGTGGCACGGTCGACGGCATCTTCACCACGGTTGAAGACGTCGCGCAGACGGTGCTGTTCCTGTCAACGTTCCCGACTGCGGCGCTGACCGGCCAGTCCTTTATTGTGAGCCACGGCTGGTACATGCAATAAGGAGGCGCCCATGGCGCAACGCAATCTCAAGCGGGCGCGCGTCGGCGCGCCCGGCGGCGGGGAAGGCGAGGGCGCCGGTCCGGCGCCCGCCGTGCATCCCGGCAAGAATCTCCAATTGCCGAACTACGAAACCGTCGCGTTGATGCTGCAGGGCGGTGGCGCACTCGGCGCCTATCAGGCCGGCGTCTTTCAGGGACTTTACGAAGCCGGCATCGAGCCGAACTGGCTCGCCGGCATTTCGATCGGCGCGCTGAATACGGCCATCATTGCCGGCAATCCGCCGGAGAAACGCGTCGAGCGGCTGCTGCAATTCTGGGAGACGATCTGCCAGCCGGCATTCGGGCCGCCGTTGCCGGCCTTTATCGAGCACGCGTTGTTCAATTCCAGTGAAGCCGTTCGCAAGGCCTTCACGGCGACTCAGGCGATGGGCGCGATCATGGAAGGGCAAAAGGGCTTTTTCGTGCCGCGTTTCCCGCCACCGTTGCCCACCGTCTCCGGCCCGCCGCAAACGGCGAGCTACTACGACACCACGCCGCTCAAGGCCACGCTTGAAGCGCTCTGCGACTTCGACCGCATCAATTCTGGTGAGACGCGTGTGTCGGTGGGTGCGGTGAATTGCGGTACGGGTAACTTCGCCTACTTCGATAACACGCATACGAAACTGAGGCCTGAGCATTTCATGGCGTCAGGCGCGTTGCCGCCGGGTTTCGCGGCGGTCGAAATCGACGGCCAGTTCTACTGGGACGGCGGTTTGATGTCGAACACGCCGCTCTACGAGGTGATTCAGACCACGCCGCGTCGCGATACGCTCGCGTTCCAGGTCGATCTGTGGAGCGCAGTCGGGCCGGTGCCGGACAACATCACTGATGTTCAAGGCCGCATGAAAGACATCCAGTACTCGAGCCGCACACGTCTCGTGACCGATATGCTGCAACGTTCGCAGCGTTTCCGGCATGTGCTGCGCGAGGTGCTCGATCGCGTGCCGTCCGACCAGCGCGACGATCCGTGGTGCAAGCTGGCGGATGATCTATCGTGTTCGAAGCGCTACAACGTGATCCACCTCATCTATCGGGAGAAGGAATACGAAGGGCACTTCAAGGACTTCCAGTTCGGCCTCTCTACAATGCGTGAGCATTGGAAAAGCGGTCTGGACGATATCCGGCAGTCGCTCGCGCAACCCGATTGGCTCGACATGCCTGATAACGACGCAGGGTTTGTCACGCACGATATCCATCGGGATTCCCGCTGAAACGGCCGTAGGTGCCAAAGTAGTGCCGGTAGCGGGACGCAATCGGCAGGTGACACTCACACGTCCAGCAACAGTCCATCAATAAAAAACGGCGCCCGAAAGGGCGCCGTTTCTACAAGCAGCTCAAGCAATTCAAGTTCGAGCAGCAACAGCCAAGCAAAGCGCGGGCAACAAACGCTCGCGCTCCAAAACGCCTTACTTCAGCACGTGAGCGACCGCGTTAGCCACCACGTCGAGGTTGCGCGTATTCAGCGCAGCCACGCAGATGCGGCCCGTGCTCACAGCGTAGATGCCGAATTCTTCGCGCAGACGGTCCACTTGCGGCGCCGTCAGACCCGAATACGAGAACATGCCGCGTTGTGCGTTCACGAAGCTGAAATCGCGATCCACGCCACTGGCCTTCAGACGTTCGACCAGACCGTTGCGCATTGCGCGGATACGGTCACGCATTTCGGCGAGTTCGCTTTCCCACATGGCGCGCAGTTCAGCCGATGCGAGTACCGCAGCAACCACCGAGCCGCCGTGCGTCGGCGGGTTCGAGTAGTTCGTGCGGATCACGCGCTTCAGTTGCGACAACACGCGAGCCGATTCTTCCTTGCTTTCCGTGATGATCGACAGTGCACCGATGCGCTCACCGTACAGAGAGAACGACTTCGAGAACGACGACGACACGAACACGTTCAGTTCCGATGCCGCGAACAGACGGACTGCTGCAGCGTCGGATTCGATGTTGTCGCCGAAACCCTGATAAGCGATGTCGAGGAACGGCACGAGATCGCGCGCCTTGACGACTTCGACGATCTGCTTCCATTGGTCGACAGTCAGGTCGACGCCGGTCGGGTTGTGGCAGCACGCGTGCAGCACGACAACCGTGCCCGCGGCGTAGCTGTTCAGCGCGCTCAGCATGCCTTCGAAGTTCACGCCGTGCGTGTGCGCGTCGTAGTACGGATAGTTCACGACTTCGAAGCCGGCGCTTTCGAACAGCGCGCGGTGGTTTTCCCAGCTCGGATCGCTGATCGCGACCTTGGCGTTCGGGTTCACACGCTTCAGGAAATCCGCGCCGATTTTCAATGCGCCCGTGCCGCCCAGTGCTTGCGCCGTCACGACGCGGCCTGCGGCGATCAGCGGCGAGTCGTTGCCGAGCAGCAGTTTCTGCACGGCAGCGTCGTAGGCAGCGATGCCTTCGATCGGCAGATAGCCACGCGGCAGCGCGGCTTCGACGCGAGCCTTTTCCGCGTCGCGCACGGCGCGCAGCAGCGGAATCTTGCCTTCTTCATTGAAGTACACACCAACGCCAAGGTTGACCTTGGTGGCGCGCGCATCGGCGTTGAAGGCTTCGTTCAGGCCCAGAATCGGGTCGCGGGGAGCAAGTTCGACGGCGGAGAACAGAGACATGATGGATGGGCAGCAGTTGTGAAAAGAGGGCGGCTTCAAGCGCGGGCGGCCCGGCCAACGGTGTCTGACGGACAATTCAGACGGCGGGCGGGCATCGGCGAGCGAGCGCAACTTGCCATTGTAGCGAATTCACGGGCGTTTTTCGGGCGACAAAGCCTGCTGGACTGAATTATTTGCTTGAAAAACAGGCACTCCGGTGTCATGTCGTCGTAGCGGATTTGCGTGGGGCGAAGCCGCCGAAGGCCGAACAGCGGCCTAGAGCCGACGGGAAATCGCCTCTGCATCGACCGCCTGGCGTGCCTCCCTCCACCCCCGCAAGCCCTACGCAGACCCGCTCAGCCCGGGTTCCCGCAACCCGTTAGAATAGTTCTTTGCCCAAGGCCCGGTGCCGCCCCCATGTCCGAACAACATCTGACTGAAGTCGACGAGACGCTTGACGAATCCAAATTCGTCGCGTTCGAAGGCTCGCCGTTCCAGCTTTACCAGCCGTATCCGCCCGCGGGCGACCAGCCCACGGCGATCGACACGCTCGTCGAAGGCATCGAGGACGGGTTGTCGTTCCAGACGCTGCTCGGCGTGACCGGCTCCGGCAAAACCTTCACGATGGCCAACACCATCGCGCGGCTCGGCCGGCCGGCGATCGTGTTCGCGCCGAACAAGACACTCGCCGCGCAGCTCTATTCGGAGTTTCGCGAGTTCTTTCCGCGCAATGCGGTCGAGTACTTCGTCTCGTACTACGACTACTACCAGCCGGAAGCGTATGTGCCGCAGCGCGACCTGTTCATCGAGAAAGATTCGTCGATCAACGAGCACATCGAGCAGATGCGGCTGTCGGCCACCAAGAGCCTGATGGAGCGGCGCGACGTGATCATCGTCGGCACGGTGTCGGCGATTTACGGTATCGGCAACCCGTCGGAATATCACAAGATGATTCTGACGCTACGCACCGGCGACAAGCTCGGCCAGCGCGACATCATCGCCCGGCTGATCGCGATGCAGTACAACCGCAATGAAGCCGACTTCCAGCGCGGTTCGTTCCGCGTGCGCGGCGACACGATCGATATTTTCCCGGCCGAGCACGCCGAAATGGCGGTGCGCATCGAGTTATTCGACGATGAGGTTGAGACGCTGCAACTGTTCGATCCGCTCACCGGCCGCGTGCGGCAGAAGATTTCGCGCTTCACCGTGTACCCGTCGTCGCACTATGTGACGCCGCGCGATACCGTGGTGCGCGCGGTCGAAACGATCAAGACCGAACTGCGCGACCGGCTCGAGTTCTTCTATAGCAACGGAAAGCTCGTCGAAGCGCAGCGGCTCGAGCAGCGCACCCGCTTCGATCTGGAAATGCTGCAGGAGTTGGGCTTCTGCAAGGGCATCGAGAACTACTCGCGGCACTTCTCGGGCGCAGCACCCGGCGAGCCGCCGCCGACGCTGGTTGACTATTTGCCGCCCGACGCGCTGATGCTGCTCGACGAGTCGCATGTGCTGATCGGCCAGTTGAACGGCATGTATAACGGCGACCGGGCGCGGAAAGAGAATCTGGTCGACTACGGTTTTCGCTTGCCGTCGGCGCTCGACAATCGCCCGCTCAAGTTCAACGAGTTCGAGCGCAAGATGCGCCAGGTCGTGTTCGTGTCGGCCACGCCGGCCGATTACGAAAAGAAAACGGCGGGGCAGGTGGCCGAGCAGTTGGTGCGTCCGACCGGCCTCGTCGATCCGGAAATCGAGGTGCGTCCGGCGCGTACCCAGGTCGACGATGTGCTGGCCGAGATCAACGAGCGTGTCAAAGTGGGCGACCGTGTGCTGGTCACGGTGCTGACCAAGCGGATGGCCGAGCAGTTGACCGAGTTTCTGGCCGACCACGGCGTCAAGGTGCGCTACCTGCACAGCGACATCGATACGGTGGAGCGGGTCGAAATCATCCGCGATCTGCGGCTGGGCACGTTCGACGTGCTGGTCGGGATCAACCTGCTGCGCGAGGGGCTGGATATCCCGGAGGTCTCGCTGGTTGCGATTCTCGACGCGGACAAGGAAGGTTTCCTGCGCGCCGAGCGCTCGCTGATCCAGACCATCGGCCGGGCGGCGCGTAACGTGAACGGTAAAGCGATTCTCTACGCGGACCGGGTGACCGATTCGATGCGCCGCGCCATCGACGAAACCGAGCGGCGGCGCGCCAAGCAGATCGCCTACAACCTGGAGCACGGCATTACGCCGCGCGGCGTGGTCAAACGGATTCGTGACATCATCGACGGGGTGTACAACGTCGACGACGCTCGCGCCGAGCTGAAGGAACAGCAGACTCGGGCGAAATTCGAGGACATGTCCGAGAAGCAGCTCGCCAAGGAACTCAAGCGCCTCGAAAAGCAGATGATGGAGCACGCCAAGAATCTCGAGTTCGAAAAGGCCGCACAAACCCGCGACCAGTTGGCGCTGCTGCGGCAGCGCGTATTTGGCGCGAACGTCGGCGACCACGTGCCCGGCGTCGAATAAATTCTTCCTGCTTATCAAGGAAGGCGCGAAGAAAGGCGCGGCAATGTGCCGCGCCTTGTCTTTCCAGCGCATTGCACCCCGCCAACACCGTCCCTGCGCTTCCCTTAACACCGCCTTAAGACCCTGCTCCGATAAGGCTTTGGGTGTCTCCTCGTTTGTTCTCCCTGCCGATCAATGATAAACTCGACCAATATTGAGAATGGTTCGCATTAACGTTCGTAATGCGATTGTCTGCGGTCTGTCGCCCCTGTCAGTGGACGTGGGGACCGCGGCTTAAAAAGCATGCGCACCGCACTGTTCCAATGAGTTCGATTCCAGTCTGATAAAAACAAGGAGTTTCAATGCGGATTTCTTCATTTGTGCGTGGTGGCGCAGCAGCGGTGGCCGCGGTAGCGGCGCTTTCCGCAACGGCAGCGGAATACCCGATCGGCAAGCACCAGATTCAGGGCGGCATGGAAATCGGTGCGGTCTATCTGCAGCCGATCACGATGGAACCCGAAGGCATGATGCGCAAGGCGTCGGATTCGGACGTCCACCTGGAAGCCGACATCCACGCAGTCAAGAACAATCCGACCGGTTTCGCCGAAGGCGACTGGATGCCGTATCTGCAAGTTCGCTATGAATTGACCAAAGCCGGTTCGAATCAGACTCAGAAGGGCGACATGATGGCGATGGTCGCCAACGACGGTCCGCATTACGGCGACAACGTCAAGCTGCAGGGCCCCGGCAAATACCACCTGAAGCTGGTGGTCGAAGCGCCGATGCAAACCGGCCACATGGCTTTCGGCCGTCACGTCGACAAGGAAACCGGCGTGGGTCCGTGGTTCAAGCCGATCACGCTCGAATACGACTTCACGTACGCGGGCATCGGCAAGAAGGGCGGGTACTGATTAACGCGGATCAACGCGAATCATCACGGTTTGCCGCGCCAAACGCGGAGCGAACCGCATGAATGAATGCAGCAGACGGCGCCAGGCATGAACCTCGGCGCCGCGTTTTCCGGAAAGGCTAATGAGAATTAACCGAAAAATCGCGATCCTCGCCATGACCGCTTTGACGGTGGGGGCCGCGCACGCAGCGGATCTGCCGACCTTCAACCTGGAAATGAACGACGGCAAGCTCAATCCGGCGCGCATCGAAGTGCCGGCAGGGCAGCGCATCAAGATCGCGATACGCAACACCGGCAAGGGCGCGGCCGAATTCGAAAGCGTGCAGTTGCGTAAAGAGAAAGTGCTGGCGCCGGGCGGGGATTCGTTCGTCGTCATCGCTCCGCTCTCGCCGGGCGAGTACAAGTTCTTCGACGATTTCCATCAGCAGGCGCAGGGCGTGATCGTCGCGAAGTAATAGTCATGGCTTGGGGTGCGAGCGCATGCCTTGAGCAACCGGGTTACGCGTTCGCCAAAGCAGTAGCAGGGTAGAAGGGAGAGCTTGGATGGGTCAGATTCTGTTCATCGTGTGGCGGGAAAGCGTTGAGGCCTTGCTGGTCGTCGGCATCCTGTACGCGTGGTTGAAAAATGGCGACGACGATGCGCGCCGCGGTTTGCCGTACCTGTGGGGCGGCGTCGCGGCCGGTGTGGTCGCGGCGGTCGCGCTCGGCGCGGCGCTGGTTGGTTTCACCGAAGTGCTCTCCGGTGACGCGCAGGACTATTTCCAGACCGCAATGGTGCTGGTTGCGTGTGTGCTGATCGTGCAGATGGTGCTGTGGATGAAGCAGCACGGCCGGTCCCTCAAGCGCGACATGGAACAGTCGCTGCAAAAGAGCAAGCGCGATTCGAACTGGTGGGGTGTCGCCTTGCTGGTCGCCTTGGCAATCGCGCGCGAAGGCAGTGAGACAGTGATCTTCCTGTACGGTCTCGGCTTTGGCCAATCGGGTCACGTGGATGGTAGCCAGATGCTCGCTGTGATCATCGGCCTCGGTCTCGCATTGCTGACCTTCTATGTGCTGCAGTTGGGCGGCAAGTATTTCTCGTGGCGGCTCTTCTTCCGTGTCACTGAAATCATGCTGCTGTTCCTCGGCGCGGGTCTGTTCCAGACCGGTGTCGACAAGCTGATCGACAAGGAAATTCTGCCGACGATCATCGACCAGATGTGGAACTCGTCGGCCATCCTCGACGACTCGAGTACCTTCGGTTCGCTGGTCGCGACGCTTACCGGTTATCGCGCCCACCCTGCGCTGATGAATCTGGTCGCCTACGCCGTGTACTGGTTGGTTGTCTATCTGTTGGTGCGCCGCGCGAATCGCAAACCGGCGCAGCAGGCCGCGGGGCGCGCGGCATGAGTACCGTTATGACCCGCCCGGGCCGCCTTGCCGCGGCCGGGCAGTGGATGCAGCGTCACGGCGGTTTGATCCGCGGCATTCAGTGGGTTGTGGTGGCGGTGTACGCGTTCCTGATTCTCGTGCCCGCAGTGATGCCGCTGCCGGACGACACCGCGCATCTGTGGACCAACCTGACGCTTGCCGCGCAGTTCGTGTTCTGGGGCATCTGGTGGCCGTTCGTGCTGCTGTCGATGGTGATGCTCGGTCGTGTCTGGTGCGGCGTGCTGTGTCCGGAAGGCGCGCTCGCCGAATTTGCCAGCAAATATGGCCGCGGTTGGGCGATTCCGCGCTGGATGCGCTGGGGCGGCTGGCCGTTCGTCGCGTTCGGCATCACCACCATCTATGGGCAGATGGTCAGCGTCTACCAGTATCCGAAAGCGGTGCTGCTGGTGCTCGGCGGCTCGACCTTCGCGGCGATGATCATCGGCCTGCTGTACGGACGCGAGAAGCGCGTCTGGTGCAAGTACCTGTGCCCCGTCAACGGGGTTTTTTCGCTACTGGCGCGTCTCGCGCCGTTCCATTACAAAGTCGATGAAGACGCGTGGCGCCGTTCGTACAAGAACGGCGAACATGGGCATCGCGTGATTCCAATCAACTGCGCGCCGCTGGTGCCGCTGCGCAATATGAAGGGCGCGTCGGACTGTCATATGTGCGGCCGTTGCAGCGGACATCGCGACGCGATCGCGCTGACGTGGCGTGCGCCGTCGTCGGAAGTCGTGCAGCTCGGCGACAAACAGGCGAACCCGTGGGACACCGCATTGATCCTGTACGGCCTGCTCGGCATCGCGATCGGCGCATTCCACTGGACCGCTTCGCGCTGGTTCGTCGACCTGAAGATGTTCTTCGCCACCTGGCTGGTCGATCATGACATCTCGTGGCCGCTCGACACCAACGCGCCGTGGTTCCTGTTCACGCATTACCCCGAGCAGAACGACGTGTTCTCGTGGCTCGACGGCACGATGGTGATCGGCTACATCCTCGCCACGGCGCTGGTGTACGGCACGGTGCTGCTGGTGCTGTTGATGGGCGCGTCGCGCATGCTGGGGCGCTTCAGCTTCGTGCGTCTGCATCATTTGACGCAAGGCCTGATTCCGATTGCCGGCGCAGGTGTGTTCCTCGGCTTGTCGGCGACTACGCTGTCGCTGCTGCGCGCGGAGCATCTGTCGTTGTGGTGGGCGTCGGATATGCGTATCGCGATACTGGCGATTGCCAACCTGTGGAGCGCGTGGCTCGCCTGGCTCGTCACACGTCGCTATAGCGAGCGCTTCGTTCAACGCGGCCTCGCGATGGTGTGGTTCGCGGCGGCGCTGGCGGTGGTCGATAGCGCATGGTGGCTGATGTTCTGGGGCTGGGCTTCGAAGTAAGTCTTAACGCTTCAATGCGCTGCTTCAATGCGCTGCCGAGACTCGATCGGCGCCGTGCGAAACAAAAGCCGTGGAGATGACAGCATCCCACGGCTTTTTCATTTTCTGCATGTGCGACACACGTCGTTTCGTGTATCCGCATTGGGTGAGAACCAAAAAAGCGGCCTGGCTGGCTGCGACGACTGGCTTGGTGTCTGCACGAAGGGGTCTAGTTCTCACGTGCAAGCCGTCGTGGCTGGCTAATGCCTAACACCTCTCGAGGAGGTGGTCCCCACAATACCCGGTACGTACTGCTACTCGTTGTTGCATGTTACTTCGTCAGGATCAGCTTGCCTAAGCGCGTTGCACGCAGTTGGTAGGTCTCGCCGTTATGCAGGATGCTGACGTGGCTATGTCCTTGCAGCAGCGCGTCGCTGCGCACGACCCGATCCGACTTCTCGCTCGTCCCGTTGGCGTGATCCGCTGCCGGCTTCGCGGCGGTTGCCGTCGCCGTCGATGCTTTCGGACGGCTGGTCAGCGCGGCCGCCGGGCGGCGCAGGCTGAGCGTGGAAGAGCGGTTGAGATCGGTCATTCGTTTTTGCTGTTGGTCGATTCGATGGATTAATTCTAAATGATAACTATTCCCATTTACAAGCAAGAGAAATTCATCGGATTCGACTTTCGATAGTTGAATGGTGCGGGCGCAGCGCCCGCACACGCATCAATGCAATGAACCGGGTTCTTGCCTCGCCTGCACGTACTGGCGGATCAGTCGCACGGTATCGATATCGTTCTCGCGATACGCTGACTTCACGATCTCTTGCGTCGTCACAGCGTCCTGGTCGTCGGAGACCGGCAGGGTGGTCGTGTATTCGAAGCGCAGGAACAATTGCAATTCGTCAGGCTGCTCGATCGTCATGGTCAGCGAGCCGCCGACATAGTCCGCGGTCGGCAGAATGTCGTAACGCACGCTCTGGCGATCCTGCAGCGTGACACGGTCGCGCACGGTGGCCTTGCCGTAGTGCAGCTCCCGTTCGAGCGTGTCGCCTTCGCGCGAAAGGATGGTGCAACTATCGAGTCCGATCACGAACAGTTGCGGCTGTTCGGCGCGCAGCACGAGGCCTTCCCACAACTGCTCGCGGGTCATCGAGTCGACAAACGGATTCAACGGGTCGTTGATCTGGATAAGGTGTTCGAAATTCAAAACGACGGCTTCCTATGAAAGCGTTGCATAACGTTCAGCCCAGCTGAGCCAATCACACCATTGTCGCGCTCGGCGAGCTATCGCGCCAATGTGCCGACGCGTGCGGCTCGCATGGCTTCAGGCGACGGCAAGACCCGAACGGATCGTGATCGAATGTGTGAGGATCTTGTGAACCGGGCACGCATTGGCAATCTGCAAGAGCCGTTCCCGCTGCTCGTCGGACAGATCGCCTTCCAGCATGATCTTGCGGTCGATGGTCGAACCCGCGTCGCCGGTTTCAAGCGACAGCGCCACGCGCACGTCGGCGAGCGGCCAGCCCTTGCGCTGAGCGTACATCTTCAGCGTGATCGACGTACAGGCGCCGAGGCTCGACAGCAACAGCGCGACGGGCGTCGGCCCGCGATCACCGCCGCCAAGCGACTCGGGTTCGTCGGCGAGCCACGTGTGCTTGCCGTCATCGAAAAGGACCTGGAAATTCGTCGAACCGATGTGGGCGGTGACGGTGGACTCTGCCATGCGCGCTCCTGAGCAGGGACGGAAATCGCCGCGCACTACGATCCATCACGGTTGGACAGCGTGGTGCGCGGCATGAATTGCTATTGTGAACGAATTCACCGGCCTTCGTGCCCATGCGCAGCGGCGGCGCGGGCGGGGTGATGAGCGCCGCGCCACCGCAATCATGAGCGGCGGCGCGTGCCGATGTGGCAAATCAGTGGGTGATCGCGCCCATGCGCCCGGCCTGGTAATCGGTCACGGCCTGACGGATTTCGTCTTCCGTGTTCATCACGAACGGACCGTAGCGCACCACCGGCTCTTTCAGCGGCACGCCGCCCAGCAGCAGCACTTCGAGCGGCTCGGCGCCAGCTGTGAGCGTGATCGAGTCGCCGTCGTTCCCAAACACCACCATCTTCTGTGCGTCGATTTCCTGGCGTGCTTCCCCTTCGCCGTAGAAGCCCTTGCCGGACAGGCTGTAAGCAAACACGCGATAGTCGGCCGGCACCGGTTGCTGGATCGTCGCGCCCGGTTGCAGCGAGAAATGCTGATACAGGATCGGCGTGCGCGTTTCGATCGCCGCCTTCACGCCGAGCGCTTCGCCCGCGATCACCTTGACGCGGACCTTGCCGTCCGCGGACGTTGCGACCGGAATGCTGGCCGACGGTATCTCCTGATAGCGCGGCGCGATCATCTTGTCGCGGCGCGGCAGATTCACCCACAGTTGCACGCCATGCACCCGCCCACCCGTACGCATGAACGACGGGTCCGGCATTTCACTGTGCACGACGCCTGCGCCCGCAGTCATCCATTGCACGTCGCCGGCATGCAGCGTGCCCGAATGGCCCGCCGAATCCTTGTGGCCGAACTGGCCCTCGAGCGCGTACGTGACCGTTTCGAAGCCGCGATGCGGATGATCCGGCGCGCCTTTTGCCTCGCCCGGCGCGTAGTCGATCGGCCCCATTTCGTCGAGCAGCAGGAACGGATCGAAATCCATCAGCAAACGGGTCGGAAACGGACGGTGGACGATAAAGCCGCCGCCTTCGGTCGTGCGAACGGCGGGAAACGTGCGTTCGATCGTGCGTGTCGTGCTCATCAAAAGTCACCTTGAAAAATGGGGAATAGCGTTATTTTTGAAACATAGAGCTATTATAGGGACCGTTTTCCTAGGCGCCAGCCACCCTCACGCAATGGATTGTTCTATTACTGGAACGATGAGATGAAGATCGATTCACACAATCTGAATGACCTGATGTATTTTTCGCAGGTCGTCGAACATGGTGGTTTTTCTGCCGCCGAGCGCGTGCTGGGCATTTCCAAGTCGCGCCTGTCGCGCCGGCTCACCGAGCTGGAAGCGTCGCTAGGCGTACGTTTGCTGCAGCGTTCCACCCGTAAGCTGGCGCTCACTGAAGCCGGCCAGCTCTTCTACCAGCACTGTCAGGCGATGCTGAGCGAAGCACAGGCGGCCGTCAACGTCGTGCAGCAATTGCGGTCGTCGCCACGTGGCACGGTGCGCGTGAGCGTGCCGGTGACGATTTCGCAGACCATCCTGTCGCAGATCCTGCCGGAATTCATGCATCGCTACCCGGAAGTGCGTGTGGTAATGCGCGTCACGAACCGTGTGGTCGATCTGTTTGAAGATTCGATCGATATCGCGTTGCGCGTGCGCTCCGCTCCGCCGGAGAACGCCAACATCGTCGTGCGGCCGTTGTGGCGCACGCAGCAGATGCTGGTCGGCGCACCGAGCCTGTTGCAGCAGAATGCGCCGCCGCTGTTGCCTGCCGATCTGAGCCGGTTCGAAACGCTCGACGTGCCAACCGGCGACGGACGCCATGTCTTCGAGCTGATCGCCCCCGACGGCACGCGCCACGCGCACGAACACGAGCCGCGCCTCGTCACCGCCGATCTGATGACGATCCGTGAAGCGGTGCTGTCCGGCGTGGGTATCGCCGCATTGCCGGAGATGATGTACGGCAGCGCGCTGCGCGCGGGGCAATTGTCGCCGGTGATGCCGGGCTGGACCTTTCCGACGCCGCAGTTGTACGCGGTATTCGTGTCGCGGCAGGGAATGGTGCCGGCTGTGCGCGCGTTCGTCGATTATCTGGTCGAAATGCTCGATCCGGACGAAGGCAAGCACATCATGGGCGAGTGTCCGACGCGCACCGAGCAAGACGCCGCGCAGCCCGCTTTTGCGGTTGCCTCATAGCACTTATTACGCACGGCAACATCGCTTTTAGCATTTAAGCGCCGCCTGTCATGAGTACTTTCAATGGCGGTTTGCTTGAATGCGCGCGCTCACAGGCCTATAGTGAAATCCCTTCGCTAAGGAGTCTCTTATGCGAAAACTCATGGCCTCTATGATAGTGGGCCTGATAGGGCTGACCGCGCTGTCCGTGTCGATCACGGCTGTCGCATGCGGTGACTCGAGCTATCAGTCATCTTCTGATGGTAAATGATCCCGCCGCCCGAAGGCGCCGAGTGCGCAAAAAAAAGGCCTTCATCTGACGATGAAGGCCTTTTACTTTTAGCCCTTGTTTCAAGGGCTTTTCTGTTTTTTCGGCAGACGCTGCTTAACAAGGGCGCATTGCTGCGCTCAGATCACTTGCGATTATTTGCCTTTGGGCTGCGTGACGAAGCCGATCTTCGTGAGACCGCCGGCCTGCGCCGCCGACATCACTTCCGCCACTTTCTCGTACGCGACCTTGCGGTCCGCATCCAGATGCAGCTCCGGCTGCGGATTCGCTTGCGCAGCCTCTGCAATTTTCGCGCGCAGCGCTGCGTCGTCGACTTTCTTGTCGTCCCACAAGACGTTGCCGTCCGCATCGACGGAGACCGTGACTTGCGCGGGCTTGGTGTCTTCCTTCTGACTGCTCGCATGCGGCAGATCGATTTTGACCGCGTGACGAATCACCGGAATCGTCACCATGAAGACGATCAGGAGAACCAACATCACGTCGACGAGCGGCGTCATGTTGATTTCGTTCATCAGGCCGTCGTCATCGTCGCCGGCGAAGGGGCTCATTGCCATCGGAATGCCTCGTCGATCAGTTGGCGCGCGCGAGGCGCAAACCGTCGCCGCGTTTGGATGACGACAGACGGGCGCCCGTCACGAAGAACGCATGCAGGCCGTGTGCAAAGCGGCTCAGCTTGGCGACGATCGCCTTGTTGGCGCGCGTCAGTGCGTTGTAGCCGAGCACAGCCGGAATCGCGACGAACAGGCCGAACGCGGTCATGATCAGTGCTTCACCCACCGGGCCCGCGACCTGATCGATCGACGACTGGCCGCTTGCGCCGATTGCCAGCAGTGCGTGATAGATGCCCCACACCGTGCCGAACAGGCCGACGAACGGCGCCGTGCTGCCGATTGAGGCGAGAATCGCCAGACCGCTTTGCATGCGCGCGACGCTTTCGTCCATCGTGTCCTTCAGGCAGCGCGTCACCCAATCCGACACGTCCATGCGATCGTGCAGATGCGGCTGCGTCTGATGATGGTGATCGGCTGCTTCCTGGCCCGACAGCGCGAGCGCGAGAAACGGATTGTCCTGCGGCGTCGACGATTCGGCGCCGAGCTTCTTCACGCCGTCGGCGAGATCGTCCGAATGCCAGAACTGCTGCTCGGCATTCTTCGTGAGACGCTTCAGGCGCATCACATTCCAGCCTTTGATGACGATCACGCTCCACGACATGACCGACATGATCAACAGCGCGAGCGCGATACCGCGCGTCACGAAATCCCCTTGCGCCCACACGTGCGCCAATCCGTAGTTTTGCATTGCAATTCCTTGTTTTTAAAATCTGCCTCAATCGTTCAGATTGAAGTTGTAAGGCTGGGTGGCCGTGGCCCGAATGGCCTGGCCGTTCTCGAGATAGGGCTTGCACGAGCTCGCATGCGCGGCGGCGATGGCGGCGTCGTCCAGACGGCTGAAGCCGCTGCTCTTTTTGAGCGAGATGCTTTCGACCTTCCCCGTCGGGCCGATGACGAACGTCACATAGGCTGTACCGGTTTCGCCACGGCGCTTCGACAGCGCGGGGTAGTCCGGCGTGATCATGCTGCACTCGATGTGCGAGACATTCTTCGGCGCCGTGATGTCCATGGTCGGACGGCCGATTGCCGGCGCGGCCTGAGCGGCAGGCGCCGCCGGTGCGGCAGGCGCGGGCGCCGGCTCGGGCGCGGCGACAGGCGTCGGCGACGGGGCCGCGGCGACCGGCAACGGCGTGGGTGTTGGCGTAGGTGTCGGCTTCGGCTGGACCTTCGGTTTGGTGTGAACCGGCGGTGTCGGCTTGGGCGGCGGCGGGGCGATCGATTGCAGCGCGACGGGCGCGGCGACCGGTGCCGGCGCCAGCAACTGCGCGGTCATCACCTTCGATTCGATCACGGGTTGCAGCGGTTCATGACGCAGCGTCAGGATTACTGCAAGCAAAGCGATGTGAATTGCCGCGACCGCGGCAGTCGCGGCCAACGCACGGGCATTCATTCGGGGGGACGAAGCCGACGTGGCGCCGGCTGAAACGGGATGCGAGGCCTGCATGTTAGCGTGGCGGCGTGCCGTCGATGCGGCACGTCAGACAAGACATCGTCATGTTCGGAAGATCAACAGCGAAATGAACAAAGTAGTCACGAAACCAATCAGCAATTCCATCTCGAACTCCTTTTGACGGGTGAGCGGGTAGCTGGCTGGTACGGATACTGGCTTGCTGACGGCAGTGGGATAACGCGTGAAGCAGCGCGTGAAACCGCGCGTAAATCAGAGCATGAGGTAGAGAGGCAGTGAACACTCTGGGCGCGCCGCGTGGGCCGCGCCCTCAAGCCGCGACTCAGGCGGCCTTGCGTTCGTAAAACGTCAGCGGCATGGCCTGCGAGTGATGATCGAAGCCGCAGCGGCTCGCGCACACGCCGCTTTCCATCATGACGCCGCGCACGGAATCCGCGCACTTGCCACAGCAGGAAGCGACGCCGAGTTCGAACTGGAGTTCGTCGAACGAATCGACGCCATCCGCGATCGAGGCACGGATCTTTCGGTCAGAAACAGACTTGCAGACACAGACAATCATGGCAGGGCGTCATAGCTAACGTTAATGCGAACTATTATCATTTTGATTGGCTCGTTTGGCAAGCGTCCTGCATGATTTTTTGTAACAAAACCAGACTCTTAGAAGGGTTTCGCCTAAAGAGCGGAATCCCGGGCAAGCGCCGGAGAAGGTGCGAAAACGCCTAAAAAGCGTGCAAAAAGGCCGCGCGGCGGCCCAAAAACGCGGTGGCGAGGGGTTTTATGCGGCTTGGGAATCCGGCGCTGCCGTGCGGCGCGACGGAATCACGACCTGGTCGACTGCGGCATCGATTTGCAGCAGGGTCGCGGCGAGCTGTTGCTGATGGGTGCCGTCGCTGGTCGAATAAAAGCGGGGCAGAACAGCGCCGGCGCTTTCCGGGACGGCGCGCAACCCGTGCTGGTCGAGTACCCGTTCGAGCTGGCGCGCAATGGCCACGCTCGTATCGATCAGCATTAGCCGGTCGCCGACGATGTCGCGGATCGCCGCATAGAGAAACGGGTAGTGGGTGCAGCCGAGCACCAGGGTGTCGGCGCCGGCATCGAGCATGGGCTGCAGGTAGCTGCGCAGCAGCGCGCGCAGTTCGGCGGAGCCTACGTCGCAGCGTTCCACCGCCTGTACGAGCCCGTGGCCCGGCTGGCAAAGAAAACGGCAATCGGCAGCGTAGCGCTCCAGCAGCCCCTGAAAGCGGGCACTGCGCAAGGTCACTTGTGTGGCGAGCACGCCGGCGACGCGTGTTTTCGACTGCAGCGCGGCCGGTTTGATGCCGGGCTCGACCCCCACCAGCGGAATCGCCAGCTTTTCGCGGACCAGCGCGATTGACTGTGCGGTCGCCGTGTTGCATGCGACCACCAGCGCCTTCGCGCCCTGGCTGGCGAGCCATTGTCCGATTGCGAGGGTACGGTCGGCGATGAAGTCGTCGTCGCGTTCGCCGTAGGGGGCGTAGAGCGAGTCGGCGACATAGATGAGCGCTTCGCCGGGCAGTTGCGCCCGAACCGCCCGCAGCACCGACAAACCGCCCAGACCCGAATCGAATATGCCGACCGGCGCTCGCGAACCGCCGCCTGAGGTGGCAATCCTGGCACTTGAGGACGGCGATTCTGCGGTCATAGGCGATGAGGACACGCGCGGCACAGCGGTCACGGAAAACTCACGAAAACGGGGAAGTGCGCAAGTATACCGCCCGCGCGGCGCCGGTCCTGACAAATGAGCTGCCAACCGGGACGGCGTACGAGCAGGCCCATGAACCGGCGCGCGGGCCGTTCCAACGTGGTCCGATCAGGACTCGACCGAACCCATCGCACTTTGCTGGTAGTTCTGGATGCCGACCTTGTCGATCAGATCCAGTTGCGTTTCGAGCCAGTCAATGTGTTCTTCAGTGTCGTCGAGAATCTTCACGAAGATTTCGCGCGAGATGAAATCACGTACGGATTCGCAATACGCGATTGCTTCTTTGCAGGTGCTTTGCGAAATCTGTTCGAGCTTCAGATCGCATTCGAGGATTTCTTTGGTTTCTTCGCCGATCAGCAGCTTGTGCAGGTCTTGCAGGTTCGGCAGGCCGTCGAGCATGAAGATGCGTTCGATCAGCCAGTCGGCGTGCTTCATTTCGCCGATCGATTCGTCGTATTCATGCTTGCCGAGTTTCTCGAGTCCCCAGTGCTTGTACATCCGTGCGTGCAGGAAGTACTGGTTAATGGCGGTGAGCTCGTTCTTGAGCTGGGAGTTCAGATACTCGATAACTTTCTTGTCGCCTTGCATGGGGTTTCCTTATTAGAGACTTGAATTTCCCAGAACAATAAACGCCGAAGGACAAAAAGCCAAGGCAAAAACACAGTTTTTTGCCTTGATTTGCAAGGTTTTGTGCGTGATGCGTACCGTTCTCATTTCATGATAAAAAAGCCGGGGTTCGAGGCCCCGGCTTCCATTTTTTTCAGCTGTTACCGCCGATCAAACGCCGATCAAACCGTCGCGACCGGAATCTTGCCGATCTTCGCTTGCCATTCCTTCGGGCCAGTCTGGTGCACCGAGGTGCCGTTCGAATCGACGGCGACCGTCACGGGCATGTCCTGCACGTCGAACTCGTAGATCGCTTCCATGCCGAGGTCTTCGAACGCGAGAACCTTCGCGCTGCGAATTGCTTTCGACACGAGGTAAGCAGCGCCGCCCACGGCCATCAGATACGCGGCCTTGTGCTTCTTGATCGCCTCGATTGCAACCGGGCCACGCTCGGCTTTGCCGATCATCGAAATAAGACCGGTTTGCGACAACATCGTCTCGGTGAACTTGTCCATCCGCGTGGCGGTGGTCGGGCCTGCCGGGCCGACTGCTTCGTCACGCACCGGATCGACCGGGCCGACGTAATAGATCACGCGATTCGTGAAGTCGACCGGCAGCTTTTCGCCCTTCGCGAGCATGTCGGCGATGCGCTTATGTGCAGCGTCACGGCCCGTCAACATCTTGCCCGACAGCAGCAGCGTCTGGCCCGGCTTCCAGGCTGCGACTTCTTCCGGCGTCAGTGTGTTCAGATCGACGCGCTGGCTCTTTTCCGTGTCCGGTTCCCACTGGACTTTCGGCCATGCGTCGAGCGACGGCGCTTCGAGCTTCGCCACGCCCGAACCATCCAGCGTGAAGTGCGCGTGACGGGTCGCTGCGCAGTTCGGGATGATTGCGATCGGCTTGCTCGCAGCGTGAGTCGGTGCGGCCATGATCTTGACGTCGAGGACCGTAGCCAGACCGCCGAGACCTTGTGCACCGATGCCGAGCGCGTTGACCTTCTCGTGCAGTTCGACACGCAGTTCTTCGATCCAGTCCTGCGGGCCGCGCGCGATCACGTCCTGAATGTCGATCGGATCCATCAGCGATTCCTTCGCCATCACCATCGCTTTCTCGGCGGTGCCGCCGATGCCGATGCCGAGCATGCCCGGCGGGCACCAGCCTGCGCCCATGGTCGGCACGGTCTTGAGAATCCAGTCGACGATCGAGTCCGAAGGGTTCAGCATCGCGAACTTCGATTTGTTCTCCGAGCCGCCGCCCTTCGCCGCAACCTGCACGTCGACCTTGTCGCCCGGCACGATCTCGTAGTGGATCACGGCCGGCGTGTTGTCTTTCGTGTTCTTGCGCGCGCCTTCCGGCGGGCTGACGATCGATGCGCGCAGCACGTTGTCCGGGTTCAGGTAACCGCGGCGCACGCCTTCGTTGATCATCTCGGTGACGCCCATCGTCGCACCGTCCCAACGCACGTCCATGCCGACCTTCACGAACACCGTGACGATGCCGGTGTCCTGGCAGATCGGGCGCTTGCCTTCGGCGCACATGCGGCTGTTGGTGAGGATCTGCGCGATCGCATCCTTCGCGGCCGGGCTCTCTTCGAGCTCGTAAGCGCGGCCCAAGGCCTGGATGTAATCGAGCGGGTGGTAATAGCTGATGTACTGAAGCGAATCAGCAATGCTCTGAATCAGATCTTCCTGTTTGATGACGGTCATGATGGCTAGCTCAGTGGGGACAATGGCGCTTGTTATCAGACTCGCAGGGCAGTGCGGTCAGTCGTGCGCCTTCAGGGGAGTGGAACCGGTCGAACTCACGACATGCAGCGCCGTGGGTTCCTGAAAATGTTTCGGATGTGTATGGGTGGTCAGACGGTCGACGAGAGCCATCACCAGCGCCGACACGAGGAATGCGACGTGGATGACGACCTGCCACATGATGGTGTGCGTCGAATTCTGATCGGGGCTGATGAAGGTCTTCAACAGATGGATCGACGAGATGCTGATCAGCGCCATCGACAATTTGACCTTCAGCACGCCGGCGTTCACGTGGTCGAGCCATTCCGGTTCGTCCGGATGACCCTCTACGCCCAGGCGCGACACGAAGGTTTCATACCCGCCGATAATCACCATGATCAGCAGGTTCGAGATCATCACCACGTCGATCAGGCCGAGTACCACCAGCATGATGTTGGTTTCGTCGAGCGTCATGGAGGCGCTGACCAGATGCCAGACTTCTTTCAGGAACAGGACGACGTACACGCCTTGCGCGACGATCAGGCCGAGGTAGAGCGGCACTTGCAGCCAGCGGCTCATGAAGATGAGGGCGGGGAGCGGACGCAGCGGGCGGCGCTGACGGGCTGAGTCGGGGCGCGGAGCGGACATAGGCAAGAGTCAGATGAAACGCAGGTGACGGAACACGGACTAAATGCGCTGATCCGCAGCGCAAATAGACGCGCGGATCAAGCACGCAAACGAGGCGCAGACGGCGCGGTACGCGGCCAGGGAAGGCCGGAAAAGCTCGCGTCAGGCGCGCTATTGTACAGCGTCGGTTAAATTTGCTGCGGCGCGGAGGGCAGTGCGGCGCTGACGAGGCCACCGGCGGCATCGCTTGACCTTCAGGCTCGCCAGCCAGATCCCTGCCACTGCGCAGGCGAGGTAATGAGAAGCAGGGAGTAACGATTCAAGCTGGAATCCAGACGGCTAGTTCAGTTAGCATTGTAAGAGGGCGTGTGAACCAGCGTAACGGTGCGGCGCCGGTGCGGCGTACGCGATGCTTCCCATGTACCCGATTTCGGCATGGATCGCTTGTATCGGTATGTCGATCAGCACGCATGACCGGACCGTAGCGCGTAGCATGCCGTGCGTGGCTAGTCTGATCCAGTTAGGGTTTTCGCCCGCCACGCGATGCACCTCGCGTAAGTGGCCGGTAAGTTGCAAAGTTTATGTTTGAACGTGAGAGCGGAACGTCGGCCAGTCATTTGTGCTGCAGTGCGGCATAAATGAAAGTGAAAGGCGAACGGGCCGCGGCGCAGCGATCGGCGATCGCTGCGCGAGGGTTGGAGACAGCGCGCGGCCTATCGATCACGGATGGCGGCGCCATCATGACATGGCGAGCCATAGGCGCGCCGGTACAGGTTTTACGTTTCATCTTCACCAAGGGGTTGTCGATGTCTGCGATTGAATCGGTTCTTCAGGAACGCCGTGTTTTCCCGCCCTCCGCTGAAGCAGCGGCTGGCGCGTCGATCTCCGGCATGGATGCGTACCGGGCGCTTGTCGCCGAAGCGGAGCGCGATTACGAGGGTTTCTGGGGGCGCCTCGCTCGCGAGACGCTAAGCTGGAACACGCCTTTCAGCAAAGTGCTCGACGAATCGAAAGCGCCTTTCTACACATGGTTCGAAGACGGCCAGTTGAACGCGTCGTATAACAGCATCGACCGTCATGTCGAAGCCGGCAATGGCGAACGCGTCGCGATCATCTTCGAAGCCGACGACGGCACCGTCACCAACGTCACCTATCAGGATCTGCTGCAACGTGTGTCGCGCTTTGCGAACGCGCTGAAAAAACGCGGCGTGAAGAAGGGCGATCGCGTCGTGATCTATATGCCGATGTCGATCGAAGGCGTCGTCGCGATGCAGGCGTGCGCGCGGATCGGAGCAACGCATTCGGTGGTGTTCGGCGGCTTTTCGTCGAAGTCGCTCAATGAACGGCTGGTCGACGTGGGCGCTGTCGCGCTCGTCACGTCCGACGAACAGATGCGCGGCGGTAAAGCATTGCCGCTGAAGAACATCGCCGACGAAGCCATCGCCATGGGCGGCTGCGATGCTGTGAAGAGCGTGATTGTCTACAAGCGGACCGGCGGCAAGATCGCATGGAACGAAAGCCGCGATCTGTGGATGCATGAACTCGCGCAGGCTGAATCGGATCAATGCGCGCCCGAGTGGGTCGGCGCCGAGCATCCGCTCTTCATCCTGTACACGTCGGGTTCGACCGGCAAGCCGAAGGGCGTGCAGCACAGCACCGGTGGCTATCTGCTGTGGGCCGCGCAGACCATGAAGTGGACGTTCGACTGGAAGCCCACGGATGTGTTCTGGTGTACCGCAGACATCGGCTGGATCACCGGCCATAGCTACATCACGTATGGCCCGTTGACGCTTGGCGGCACCCAGCTCGTGTTCGAAGGCGTGCCGACCTATCCGAACGCCGGCCGCTTCTGGGACATGATCGCCAAGCACAAGGTCACGCTGTTCTACACCGCGCCGACCGCGATCCGCTCGCTGATCAAGGCTGCCGAAGCGGACGAGAAAGTGCATCCGAAGAGCTACGACCTGTCGACGCTGCGCATCATCGGCACGGTCGGCGAGCCGATCAATCCGGAAGCGTGGGTGTGGTATCACGAGAACGTCGGCGGTGGTCGCTGCCCGATCGTCGATACGTGGTGGCAGACCGAAACCGGCGGCCACATGATTACGCCGCTGCCAGGCGCGACGCCATTGGTGCCGGGTTCGTGCACGCTGCCGCTGCCGGGCATCATGGCGGCAGTGGTCGATGAAACCGGCCAGGACGTGCCGAACGGGCAGGGCGGCATTCTGGTGGTGAAGCGTCCATGGCCGTCGATGCTGCGCAACGTATGGGGCGATCCGGACCGCTACAAGAAGAGCTACTTCCCCGAAGAACTCGGCGGCACGCTGTATCTCGCCGGCGACGGCGCGGTACGCGACAAGGAAACCGGCTACTTCACGATCATGGGCCGCATCGACGATGTGCTCAATGTGTCCGGCCACCGCCTCGGCACGATGGAGATCGAGTCGGCGCTGGTGTCGAACCCGCTCGTGGCTGAAGCTGCTGTGGTGGGTCGTCCTGATGCGACCACCGGCGAAGCCGTTTGCGCATTCGTGGTGCTCAAGCGCGCGCGTCCTGAAGGCGAAGAAGCAGTGAAGCTCGCCAACGAACTGCGCGCCTGGGTCGCCAAGGAGATCGGTCCGATCGCCAAGCCGAAGGACATCCGCTTCGGTGAGAACCTGCCGAAGACGCGTTCGGGCAAGATCATGCGCCGCTTGTTGCGCTCGCTCGCGAAGGGCGAGGAAATCACCCAGGACGTGTCCACGCTGGAGAACCCGGCGATTCTCGATCAGCTCGGCGAGTCGCTCTGAGCTTAGGTTTGCCTGGGTTCGCAGCAAGGGTATGTCGAACGATATGCCCTTGGCTGGACCCAGGTATCGACCACTCACGTCAGGCAGTTAAAGCCACCGCGCGGACAATCCCGATTGCCTGCCCGGTGGCTTTTTGATACATAGGCGCATGGCTGCGCCACACCACTCCTCTCACGCTACGCTCAATCCCGCGCCCGAACCCCCTCCGGTCTCGGCAGCGATGGCGCGCGCGCATCAGAAATACTGGCGCTTCAATCTCGCGTTGATCGCGACGTTGATGACGTTGGGCTTCGTGGTGTCGTTCGTGTTGCCGCTGGTGGCGCCGGCGTTGGATCAGATGCGCTTCAACGGCTTCAGGTTGCCGTTCTACTTCGGTGCACAAGGGGCGATTCTGATCTACGTAGCGTTGATCGTCGTTTATATCCTGCTGATGCAGCGCGCCGACCGCCGTCTGCAACGCGCTTTCGATGCGGATGCCAGTGCCGGTGCCAGTGCCAGTGCCAGTGCCAGTGCCAGTGCCGATTCCACCGTGCCCACTGCGCGCGGAAGCTGAGCCGATGAAGCTCACGAACCGGCTGATCCGCTCATACGCGCTCTATACGCTCGGCTTCCTGCTTTTTATCTATGTGATGTGGCGCATCGAACGGACCACTGGCCCTGGCGTATGGATCGGCTATGTGTTCCTGTTCGTGCCGATCGCGGTGTATGCAGTGATCGGGTTGCTGTCGCGCACGTCCGACCTCGTCGAATACTACGTAGCGGGGCGGCGCGTGCCGTCCGTCTTCAACGGCATGGCGACTGCGGCCGACTGGTTGTCCGCCGCATCGTTCATCGGTCTCGCCGGGTCGATCTATGCGACCGGATATGACGGTCTCGCGTATCTGATGGGCTGGACCGGCGGCTATTGCCTCGTCGCGTTCCTGCTCGCGCCATATGTGCGTAAACTCGCGCGCTACACGATTCCAGACTTTCTCGGCACGCGCTTTTCGAGCAACGCGGTGCGTGGACTCGCTGCGTTAGCGGCGATCCTGTGTTCGTTCGTTTATCTGGTCGCGCAGATTCAGGGCGTCGGCTTGATCGCGACGCGTTTTATCGGCGTGGATTTCGCGGTTGGTATTTTCTGCGGACTCGCGGGCATTCTCGTGTGTTCCTTTCTGGGCGGCATGCGTGCGGTGACGTGGACCCAGGTCGCGCAATACATCATCCTGATCGCGGCGATTCTGATTCCCGTGTCGATGATCGCGCATAAGGATGGTCTCGGCTGGGTGCCGCAGTTCAACTACGGGCGCTTGATGGAGCGCGTCGAAGGCCTGGAGAAGCAGGTGCGTGACGCGCCGCTCGAACAGACCGTACGCGATGACTATCGACGGCGCGCCGAGCTGATGCAGATGCGGCTCGACACGTTGCCGCAATCGTTCGTCGACGAGAAGCTGCGCCTCACGCAGGAAGTCGCGGACTTGCGACGCCACAATGGTCCACTTCGCGAGATCAAGGAGCGTGAGCGGGCGATCGAACAATTTCCACGCGATGCCGCGGCCGCACAGATCGTCTGGACCCAACGCCGCGATGAGATGCTGATGCGCGCGGCCGCACCGGTGCCGATGCACGAGCCGTTTCCCGTCACGAGCGAAGAAGACAGGCGAACACACGAGCGCAATTTTCTGTCGCTGCTGCTGTGTCTTTCGCTTGGCACCGCGAGCCTGCCGCATATCCTGACGCGCTACAACACGACGACCTCGGTGGCGTCCGCGCGACGCTCGGTCGGCTGGACGCTGTTCTTCGTCGCGCTGTTCTATCTGACGGTGCCTGTGCTGGCAGTGCTGATCAAGTACGAGATGCTGACCAACCTGGTGGGTCATCACTTTTCCGATTTACCGCAGTGGCTCACGCAGTGGCGCAGGGTCGAGCCGAGTCTGATCAGTCTTGCTGACACGAACGGCGACGGTATTGTGCGCTGGAGCGAGATCCAGATGCAGCCAGATATGGTGGTGCTCGCCGCGCCCGAGATCGCGGGGTTGCCGTATGTGATGTCCGGGTTGATCGCGGCCGGTGCGTTGGCCGCGGCGCTCTCGACTGCAGATGGTTTACTGCTGACCATCGCCAACGCGTTATCGCACGACGTCTACTACCACATGGTCGATCCGACGGCATCGAGCCAGCGGCGCGTGACGATTTCGAAGATTTTGTTGCTGGGGGTGGCGTTGTTCGCCTCGTATGTGGCTTCGTTGAATACGGGGAATATTCTGTTTCTGGTGGGCGCGGCGTTTTCACTGGCGGCTTCGAGTCTGTTTCCTGTGCTGGTGCTGGGCGTGTTCTGGAAGCGCACGACCCGGCTTGGGGCGGTGGCGGGCATGGTGGCGGGGCTGGTGGTGTGCATTTACTACATCGTGTCGACGTATCCGTTCTTCACGCAGATGACGGGCTTTGCTGGAGCTCGGTGGTTTGGCATCGAGCCGATCAGTTCGGGCGTGTTCGGCGTGCCGGCGGGGTTTCTGGTGGCGATCGGGGTGAGCCTCGTGGACCGGAAACCGGACGCTTATACGAGGGCGCTGGTGGACTACATCCGGCATCCTTAGGCCGGTTTGCGCATGGGTCTGGCGCAGGGCCCGAAGTTTGCTATAATTCGGCTCCCCGCCGGAGAGATGGATGAGCGGTTTAAGTCGCACGCCTGGAAAGCGTGTATAGGTTAATAACCTATCCGGGGTTCGAATCCCCGTCTCTCCGCCACGAATTGAATGAGAAGCCGTTGAATTTAAAAGAATTCAACGGCTTTTGGCTTTTTAGGCCCATCGTCAGGCATTGGGTATGCAAACGCCCCTGTTCCCAGATCGAGCCAATCCGAAATATCCCAAGGTCCGTTTAGCGCGATGTCGACGCGCATCCAGCCACGAGGAATGCCGTCGTCATCCCCTTTCTCGTCGATTAGCGGGCGTGACTGCCTGCAAGAAATCGTACCACCTCAATTATGTTCAACACGGAAGCCATAAAGGCACCCGATGCTGTGCTGAAAACTCGCTGGCATTGTCTCTCGCGTTAGGAGTCACCTATTCAGTCCTGATTCGCGAACGCAAAGCCTCTTTGCTCAGCACAACCAGATAATTATCGAGGATTGTGAATTCTTGTTAAGACGTCGCGCACCTGACACGTCTTGACAATACTCACGGTGCGTTTCCGATATCCTTGACTACGGTATTAATACGGTGTTCGAAGAGGAATGAATAACCAGACGTACCGGTTCGCGTACAACAAGCTTTGAGGGATGTTAGTCGCGGTCGAAGAAACTACGGCTGGAACGGGCAAGGCCAATCATGGGGAATCTACTGCCGGACGGCGCCGTTCAGCTGGAGGCCAGACCATTTCAGCGTTCGCACTATGTCCATGCGGCGTTTGCCGCGGCCATGCCCGATGGTGTTGCGAGTGACTGAAATTAACGTCAGTTAATCCGGAATATAACATGCATTTAACCAGCGACTTTGACCTCACGAAACGCTGGTTTCAGTGATTTGGCCGCAGCGTCCTTGTCACTACTCGCCTAGACGAGTGATTGCTGCCGGCAGATCATGCTTGCCAGTTTTTGCCTCGCAATGCCACATCAGTAAATCTTCTGGTCGATAGGCTGAAGATGCTTTCTGCATCAGTGTTGCCCATTCACGTCACGTTACAAAATCAAACTATTGGTTACCAATTGTTTCTGATAAATTGCGTGCGCGTTCGAGTACATCAGACAAATACAAATGAATAATCGTGCATACCGGCTTGTATATAGCAAGCCGCGGGGAATGCTGGTGGCCGTTGCGGAAACGGCTACGGGAACCGGCAAAGCGAAGAATGGTGAAACATCCGTTTCCGCTGCATGCGGCCGGAGGACCATCTGCGTGTTTGCGCTGCGGCATGCGTCCTTTGCGGCGCTGATGCTGCTTGGTGCGCTGCCGGTACTTGTCGACGCGCAGGTGGTGGCGGACCCCAATGCCGGCGCGAATCGCCCGACGGTGATCCAGACCGCGAATGGCATCGGGCAGGTGAACATTACCCGTCCCTCTGGCGCGGGGGTGTCGATCAACGGCTATACGCAGTTCGATGTGCCGAAGGCCGGCGTGATCCTGAACAACTCACCGACGATCGTCCAGACGCAGCAGGCTGGCTACGTCAACGGCAATTCGAACCTCCTGCCGGGCCAGGCGGCGAAGATCATTCTCAACCAGGTCAACAGTAACTCACCGAGCCAGTTGCGCGGCTACGTTGAGGTCGCGGGTAGCAAGGCCGAAGTCGTGATCGCGAATTCCTCGGGCCTCATTGTGGATGGCGCGGGATTCATCAACACCTCACGAGGCATCCTGACAACCGGTTCGCCGATCATCGGCGCAAACGGCAGCCTGAGTGGCTTCAATGTCACCGGTGGCCAGATCACGGTGCAGGGCGCTGGACTGAACGCGACGAACGTCGACCAGGTGGATCTCATCGCTCGCGCGGTGGCGGTCAATGCGTCGATCTACGCGAACAACCTGAACGTCGTGACGGGCGCCAACCAGGTCGATCACGGCACGCTCGCCGCCACGCCCATCGCTGGCAATGGTGCGACCCCGGGTGTGTCAATTGACGTGAGCCAGCTCGGCGGCATGTACGCCAATCGCATTTTTCTGGCATCCAATGAAAACGGCGTCGGTGTCTCGAACGCGGGCGTAATCGCTGCGCAGGCGGGCGACCTGACGCTCACGGCCCAAGGCCAGCTCGTGCTCTCCGGCAAAACGAATGCGAGCAGCAATATGGTGCTGTCCGCGCAGGGCGGCATCAGCAATAGCGGCACCACCTATGCACAGCAGTCCGTCACGGCCAGCACCGGTGGCACCTTGTCGAACAGCGGGACGCTCGCAGCACAGCAGGGTCTCACCGCCAACGCCGGCAGTGTCGTGTCGACCGGCACACTGGGCGCGGGGATCAATTCCGATGGCTCGATTGCTCAGTCTGGTGACCTGACGGTCATCGCGGGTGGCTCCCTTTCGGCAACCGGCCAGAACGCCGCCGGAGGCAACGCGAGCCTCCAGGGCGCAGCGCTGAACCTGGCAGGCAGCCAGACGTCGGCCAATGCGCCCTCGCATTGAAGGCGAGCGCTGGCGACCTGAATCTCACGAAGGCGACGACGACGGCGGGTGGCGCACTGTCGGCCAACGCGAGCGGCGCGCTGACCAACGATGCGGCTACCCTTTCCAGCCAGGGCGTAATGCAACTGGCCTCGGCGAGCCTCTCGGATGTTGGTGGGCAGATCGTGTCGCAGTCCACGCTCGATGTGCAGTCGGGCGGCTCAGTGAATAACCGTCAGGGTGTGATGCAGGCCGAGGGCCATGCTGGAATAAGCGCAGCATCGCTCGACAACACTGCGGGCCGCATCGTGTCGCTGAACGGCGACGGCCTGTCGGTCACTACGACCGGTGCGCTGGTGAACGCGGCGGGCACAACGGGTACTGGAGCGGCAGGCGGGGTGATCGGCAGCAACGGCGCACTCAACGTGTCGGCGGGCGCGATCTCGAATCAGGGGCAGCTCAATGCGACCGGCAGTGCGACCGTGCAGACCCAGTCGCTGGACAACCACGCCGGCAGCATCGTCGCGGGCAGCAGCCTCGGCACGACGATAGGCGGTGCACTCAACAACCAGAACGGCACGCTCTCGGGTTCCGCTACCACCATCTCGGCTGCATCGGCAGACAACACGGGCGGCACGATTGAGGGGGACCAGCTTGCGCTGTCCACGACCGGCAGTCTTGTCAATCGCGGCGGCAAGATCAGTCAGTACGGCAGCACCGATCAGCGTATTTCTGCAGGCAGTGCACTCGATAACACCGGCGGCACGATCGCGTCCAACGCGACGAACCTGAGCGTCTCGACACAGTCGCTCACGAACGACAGCGGGACGATCAAGCACGCCGGAACCGGTACCCTCAACGTGACGAGTAGCGGGAGCGTTTCCAACACGGCCGGCAACCTCGTCACGAACGGTGCGCTCGCTGTAACCGGCGGCACTGTGTCCAACCACGGGCAGATGAGTGCAAAGGGCAACGCCACGGTGTCCGCCCAGTCGCTCGACAACCATGCCGGTAGTATTGTCGCAGGCGGCAACCTGGGCGCGACCGTCATCGGCGCGCTGAATAACCAGAGCGGCACGCTCTCGGGGGCGAACACCACCGTGTCGGCCGCGTCGGCAGACAACACGGACGGCACGATCGAAGGCGACCAGCTTGCCCTCTCCACCACCGGGAACCTCATCAATCGCGGTGGCGGCAGTATCCGCCAGTATGGCAGCACCGATCAGACTGTTTCCGTCGGCGGCACGCTCGATAACGCGGGCGGCACGATTGCCACTAACGCAGCGAATCTCAATGTTTCGGCACAGACGCTAACGAACAACAGCGGCTCGATTCAGCACGCGGGCGCCGGCACACTGAGCGTCGTCACGTCCGGATCTCTGTCGAACACCAATGGGCAGATTGCGA
Source organism: Paraburkholderia sp. GAS32 (assembly GCF_050434225.1). Taxonomy (NCBI): domain Bacteria; kingdom Pseudomonadati; phylum Pseudomonadota; class Betaproteobacteria; order Burkholderiales; family Burkholderiaceae; genus Paraburkholderia; species Paraburkholderia sp. GAS32. The sequence continues at coordinate 42,905 of NZ_JBNPVS010000049.1, forward strand.
CCAATGGCGCGCTCATCGCACAGTCGGGAAGCGTTGATAACACCAACGGCAAGCTGAGCGCACAAGGCGTTGCGCAGATCAACGCGGCGTTGGGCATCGTCAACCGCAGCGGCACACTGTATGGTCAGACGGGGCTCGCGACGACGACTCAGGGTGCATTCGACAACACGTCGGGCTCAGCGCAGACAGCGGGCAACCTGTCGGTGACGGCGGGCGCACTCTCGAATGCGAACGGCACGATGTCTGCCAACGACGCGCACGGCACGGCGGCTGTCTCTGCCTCGTCCATCGACAATACCTCCGGCAAGCTCAAAAACGCGGGGGACGGCGCAACCACGGTAACGTCCTCGAGCGGCATCACGAACACCGGCGGCACGCTCGGCGGCAATGGCGACGTGACGGTGAACGCACAGCAGCTCACAAACACGGCAGGCGCACGGCTCGTCGGCGCGGGGGTCACGAACCTGAACGTAACGAACGGCGTGAACAACGCAGGCGGCACGATCTATGGCGGCACCGCGCTGAACGTCAACCAGTCCGGCGCCACTGTCACGAACGACGGCGGCATGATAGAAGGCGGCCAGAACGTATCGGCGCAGGTGGCATTGCTGTCGAACCAGGGCGGCACGATCCGGGCGAACCAGGACGTCACCGCAAGCGGCGCGATGACAGGCGACGGTACGATGACCGCCGGCCGCAACCTGTCGCTCAATGTCGCGGGCGACTACACCAACAATGCGGCGAACAGCCTGCACGCGGACGGCAACATGACGGTGTCCGCAACCGGTACGCTGACGAACGCCGGCACGCTCGCCGCGACCGGCGCACTCACGGCAAGCGGCGCAAACGTGGTCAACGCGGCCGGTGCGGACATCAACTCATCGTCAACTACGGTGACTGCAGCGGGCACGCTCACTAACGCGGGGCGCATCGAGGGCAATTCGGTCACCACGAACAGCGCGACGCTCGCGAACACCGGGACGGTGATCGGCAACACTGTGCAGGTCAATGCGACGGACGTGCAGAACAGCGGCGCCGCGGCGGCGATTGCGGCCGCGCAGGCCCTGAACATCTACGCGTCGAATTCGGTCACGAACTCGGACGGCGCGCTCATCTACAGCGGGGGCAGTCTCGCGATCGCGAAAGATGGCGTGCGCGACGGATCGGGGATGCTGGCGAATCAGACGGGAACGCTCACGAACAGTGCCGCGACGATCGAGGCGGCGGGCGACATCGACATCGCCGCGCATACGGTCAACAACGTGCGCACGGGCGTCGCGACGCAGGCGGGCACGGCACAGAACAGCGGCACGACCACGCTGACACTCTGGACCGCGGGTCTGTCGGTCGACGACCTTGCCTACTACCAGAGTTCGGTTTATCCGCAGTGGTACTGGAGCGCCGGGGCGATCGGTGGGGAGAGCATCGGTAGGTTGAGCACGCCGCTCACGGTCACCGTCCCGAAATCGCAGGTCACGAACCTCGATACGAACGCACAAACGCTGTCCTTTACGCAGCCGCTGACCGATACGTACGTCGCCGCGTCGAGCCCGCAGGTTCAGGTGTGCAACTCCCACGACTTCTGCCATTACCAGGGAGTCCCGCAGACGCGCAACATCACGAACAATGCGACGCAGTACTACAACAGCATTACTGACAATGGCAGCACGTACTCGATCACTCTCTGGCCGGACTACAACCCGAACACGAACATCCGTCCTGATCAGGTGAAAGTGCGTACCGATCTCGGTACGGACAGTCACGACTACGTCGAGATGTCGCGCACGTCGACGACGACCACTTCGACCGACCGGCTTTTGAACGCTGGCACGCAGGGTACCATCCAGGCGCAGGGCGCGATCCGTATCAACGCCGATGGCGGGGCCATCAACAACGAATCGTCGACGATGGCCGCGGGTGGCAATCTGGTGCGGCGTGCTACCGGCGGCAGCGTGAACGACACCGGCACGGTGCTGCAGCAGGCCGTCACGGCGGACACGCAATCGACCTACTTCTGGCATCAGAAGACCGGTAACAGTACCGACACGAAGGTCGTCGACGACGGCATCACGCAGAGCACGACAACCGTGGCCGCGTTGCCTGCGATCGCGACGTCGAACTGCGCAGTGCAGACGACGGCCGAGACGATCAATGTCGGCAGCGTGAACCGTGTGGGGCAAACAGTTGCTGGTTCGGGCGTGACGGGTGGCGACGCGACAGGTACGCAACTGGGCGGCGTGAACGGGCAGACTGCGGGCGTCAATACGGCGACCGGCGTGGGCGGTCTCACCGTGCGTCCGCAGACGCTCGGTGGCACATCGGGAGGCATCCCGAATCTGAAGCTGCCAGTGAACGGTCTGTTCACATACCAGACGGCGCCGGGCGCGACGTATCTTGTCGCAACCGATCCGCGTCTGACGACGTACACGAAATTCGTTTCGAGCGACTACATGCTCGGACAGCTCGGGCTGAACCCGCAGACCACGGAAAAACGCCTGGGTGACGGCTCCTATGAGGAGCAGCTCGTGATGAACCAGGTCACGCAGCTTACCGGGCGTACCTTCCTTGCGGGTTACTCGGACAATATGGATGAGTACACGGCGCTGATGAACAACGGCGTCGCGTATGCGAAGTCCTTTAGCCTCACACCCGGCATTGGCCTGTCCGACGCGCAGATGCAGCAGCTCACGACCGACATGGTGTGGCTCGTATCGCAAACCGTGACGCTGCCGGATGGTTCGCAGCAGACCGTGCTCGTGCCCAAGCTGTATCTGGCCAAGGGTGACACCGTCGACCTGCAGGATAGCGGCGCGATCGTCGCGGGCAACTCGGTGAGCCTGAACGCCACAGGCAACGTGAACAACAGCGGGCACATCGTCGGCGATGTGGCGACGACAGTGCTCGGCAACAACATCGTCAATAGCGGCGTGATCGGCAGCGGCGGCACGACGGTGGTATCCGCTGTGCAGGATGTGCGCAATGTAAGCGGCCGCATCGGCGGTGTGGACACGGTGGTGCAGGCTGGGCGCGACGTTGTCAACGAAACGGCGACGTCGAGTGTCTCGAACACGCTGCATGAAGGCGGTTTTACATCAAGCGCGTCTTCCCAGAGCGCACTGGCGACCGGCACGATCTCGGCGTCGAACAACGCGGTGGTGCTCGCGCAACGCGACGTGAATCTGGCCGGCGCTGCGATCCAGTCCGGCAACAGCACGTTCGTTGGGGCCGGCCGCAACATCAACCTGAGCACGACGACCCTCACCGCGACACAGGATGCGGGCACGAACGACGGGCTGAACGGCGGCCACGACAGCGTGACGAAGAATGTTGGCAGTTCCGTCACGACGGGCGGTAATCTGACCACGGTATCGGGTGGCAACACGACGCTCACCGATGCGACTGTGAAAGCCGGTGGCAACGCGGCGATGATCGCGGGCAACGACCTGACGGTGACGGCGGCAACCGACACGCATTCGCACAACGAGCAGTCGCTTGGCGGTCCACAGGCAAAGTACACGAGCTCAAGCTACGACGAGACCGCACAGGGCAGCAACCTGAACGCCAGTAATAACCTGACCCTCGGCGCCGGGCAGACGGCGACCGCCAGCGCGCTCCTGTCGCAGTATCAGGTCAGCGTGGCAGCGGGTGCGCCGACCGGCGGCGGCAATCTCGCGGTGCTGGGTTCGAGCGCGACGACCGGCTCGACGGCCGCTGACGGCAGTGTGAACGGTGGATCCACCACGCTCGCCGCGACGGGCAATGTGACGATCGGCGCGGTGACCGAAACGCACGATTCGCAGAGCTGGTCGCACAACGACCACTCCGGGTTCATGTCGAACGACAAGACCACCGACCAGAAGTCCTCGCATCAGGTGAATTCGGTCGGTTCGACAGTCGCGGGCGATACGGTGAGCGCGAATGCTGGTCACGACCTGACGGTGGCCGCCTCGACCGTCGCCTCGACGAACGACATGACGCTGTCGGCTGGTCACGACCTGACGGTTACGACTTCGCAGGACACCAGCCAGAGCAGCCATTTCCATGAGGAGCAGAAGTCAGGCCTGGGCGGCACGGGCGGTGCCGGTATCTCGTACGGCAGCAACGATACGAAGGACACGACACACGACAACTCGGTGACGCAGAACGGCAGTCTGGTCGGCAGCACGAACGGCAGCGTCTCGATGACGGCGGGCAACAATCTGCACATCACAGGCAGCGATGTGATCGCGGCGCAGGATGTGACGGGCAAGGCGGCCAATGTCACAATCGACGCGGCTACCGGCACTAGTCATCACGACGACACGCAAGAGACGAAGACGAGTGGCTTCACGCTCGGGCTGGGCGGCAGCGTCGGCGATGCGATCAATAGTGCGATCCAGCAGACCCAGGCGGCGAGCAGCAGTCAGGATGGACGCGCGAAGGCCCTGCACGCGATTGCCGCCGTGGGTAACGCCGGCAGCGCGGTTGGCTCACTTGCCGGCGGCGGCGCCCCGGACGTCAGCGTGCAGTTGAGCTATGGCACGAGCCAGACGAAGAATACCTTCACGGAAGACCAGACGACGCAGACCGGCTCGACCGTGAAGGCTGGCGGCACGGCGACTTTTATTGCGACGGGTGGAGGTGACCAGGGCAACCAGGCTGGCAACGGCAACGTGACGATTGCCGGCTCCGACGTGACCGCGAACAACGTGGTGCTCAATGCGAAGAACCAGGTCAATCTGGTCAACACGACGAATACCGATACGACGCGCAGCACGAACGAATCGAGCAGTGCGAGTGTGGGCGTTTCGTACGGCACCAAAGGCTTCGGCGTGTCGGCGTCGATGAGCAAGGCGCATGGCGATGCGAATTCGGATGCCGCGACGCAGAACAATACGCACGTCACTGCCACGAACAGTGTGTCGATCGTCTCGGGTGGCGATACGAACATCGTCGGCTCGGATGTAAGCGCCAACCGCGTGTCAGCCAACGTTGGCGGCAATCTGAACATCGCGAGCGTGCAGGACACCACGGTGAGCAGCGCGCATCAGGAAAGCACGAGCGGCGGATTCAGCATCAGCCAGGGCGGTGGCAGCGCAAGCTTCAGCAGCCAGCACGGCAGTGCGAACGGCAACTATGCGGCGGTGACCGAGCAGGCCGGGATTCAGGCGGGTTCCGGTGGTTTCGACGTCAACGTGAAGGGCAACACGGACCTGAAGGGCGCGTACATCGCTAGCGATGCCGATCCGTCGAAGAACACGCTCACCACGGGTACGTTGACGTACTCTGACATCCAGAATCATTCGGACTACAGCTCGTCGACAAGCGGCTTCAGCGCGGGTACGTCGGGTGTGATGCCGATGCTGGGCCAGTCGGCGAGCGGCAGTTCCAGTGCAACGACGAAGAGCGGCGTGAGCACGGGCACGATTGCCGTTACCGATTCTGCGAGCCAGAAGCAAGACGTCGCGAGCCTGAATCGCGACACGTCGAACCTGAATGGGACCGTGTCGAAGCTGCCTGACGTGAACACGGTGCTTGGCAATCAGACTGATGTGATGAACGCGGCCACTGCGGCAGCGGAAGCGGTCGCGAAGGACGTCGGTACATACGCCGACTACAAGCACAATGCCGCGCTTGACGGCGCGAAGGCGGCGAACGCGCTTGGCGACACTGATGCGGCGGCGCAATACAAGCAAGATGCAGCGGACTGGGCGGAAGGGGGCGCGGATCGCGTCGGTATGCACATTGTGGCGGGTGCCGTGCTTGGTGGACTCGGTGGTGGCAGCTTTGGCAGTGCGCTCGGCGGTGCAGCCGGTGCGGGTGTGTCATCGGCGATGGCAGGCAAGCTGAACGATCTCAGCCAGTCCATCGTTGATGCGAACCCGACCGGTAATGCGATTGCAAACAACATGCTTGGGAACATCCTGACGAACGCGCTTGCCGGCGCGGCTGGCGGGCTGGTCGGTGGCAATGCCGGTGCATTCTCCGCGTCGAATTCGGATATGTACAACCGCCAACTCGATTCGCGAGGCAAGGAGGAGGCTCTTGCCAGGAAGCTGGCAGGCTTGAGCAATGGCCAGTACACCGTACAACAGATGGCCGACATGCTGCGATTGGCGGGGATCAAGGGCAGTTCGATTGCACCGGACTCGGTTGCGACCGTGAATGTCGCTAATGCGGGTGCCGTGTACGACAATCCGTCGACGGGTGATTCGGGCTCGCAGTTCATGTACGATGGCAAATCAACCATTGGCACGCAGGCGTTACCGACCGCCAACGCGGACGCGATCCAGTTCATCATCGGCCAGACGGGGGGCAAGAATTCCCCGTACTACTGGAGCACGGCAGATATGACTCCAGCGCCCGTGTACTCGAGCACGCCGATCGACTATGGGTCACAAATTGGCCCGCATGGAGCAGGATATTTCTCCTGTGCGAGCACTGACTGTCTGGTCTATAACGCCAACGTTGATCCGAATAACCCGGGCACGCAGGCGATGTATCGGAGTGAGAATACTGCGCTGCTCGTCGGTGGGACGGTCTTGACCGGCGTAGCAGGTCTAGTTGCGCCGGAAGCTGCTATTGTGATCGCCGCGGCAAACAATGGCATGCGTACATATTCGGGCGCCGCTGGTGCAGCGGTCAATGCGGCCTCTCAGGGCATCCAGATCTTCAAAGACCCCACTAAGGAGTTTGATTTTGTTGATACGGGCAGCGCGTTCGCGACCAACTATGCCACGTACGGTACCAGTGTCGCAGTCACTGTCGGCGCTACTGTAGCGACGTCTGTCGCAGCCGACCTGTTGGTTAAGCCTGTGACGAACAGCAATCCACCTAGTAAGGGAGACGCAATTGCAAATGCCGGCACGAACGCGGTGTCGAGTGCTGCTGGCTATGCGATCGGCGATGCTGTAGGGGAGACGGCTGGCCCGTTTGTGGGAGCGGGCGTATCAGAACTCCTTAACTGGGGAAGTGGTGCTATGCAGAATTATGTTTCCCCGTCGAAGACAGAGAGGAAATAGATCTATGCGAAAACGTTTGACCATCTGGTGTCTTCTAACAAGCGCGATTTCTATCGCGGTCCTTTTGTTACTGCCGCTAAAAATCGCCGCGGGCCACTATTTGGGCGGCCACCCGTGGCCTAACTTGGCTGCTCTTTCGTTCCGCGATGTGTTGTCTTTGCTCGGCGAACTTGTGCTACTGGCTGGCCTAGTTTCCTTTTTTATCGTGCTTGGTAACTGGTTTTGGCCGGACAAATTCCCGCTCCGCGCGAGATTCGGGCGCAAGGATGACTAACATGTACAACCGCCAGCTTCCTGGCAAGAAGGAGGCCCTTGCTAGGAAGCTGGCAGGCTCGAGCAATGGCCAGTGCACCGTACAACAGATGGCCGATATGTTGTGGCTGGCGGGTGTCAAAGGCAACTCGATAACACCGGATTCGATTGCGACCGTGAATGTCGCTAATGCGGGTACCGTGTACGACAACCCGTCCGCGGGCGAGCCAGAACGAGTCAGAGCGATTCCGTTTGTCAGCAAGATACCAGGAGTAAAGCCATGATCGATCTTCAATCCGGGAAAGTAAGGTTCGATGACGGATTTGAAGTCTCGTGTGCGACGACAATCGCGCAGCTTGAACGCTCTGTCTCAACGAAGCGGTCGCCGGCGACACCAGACCATACCCAGCTAAGCATCGGTGCCCACATTTCCGGGCAGAGAACTTGGGGGGTGGGCGCGATTTTTTTTCGTGAACGGTTAAAGCAAATTTGGCTTCAGTGTCTTAACGCCGATGGCGTTGATCCTGACGCTTGGGACATAGGAAACGAAAAAGCAAGAAAGAAGTTTCATGATGAATTTCTGATGGTCGCATGTTTCGGGAAGAGTGTCCTTGAAACATCTCCGGCTTCTTTGGGGTGGGCGTTTTCGTGGGGGAAGATCTCCTCGGTCATCGACATGCGTGGGGTGCAGGCATTGATCGTTGTCGACTATTGACAGTGCTGAGCGAATATATTTGGTCGTTTTATGTATTCACTTGCGCCTAATCGCTGTTCTGCTGTTGGCGTGGCTTTTTCAAATGGTTTAATCCAATCGCTGCAGATGGCGTCCAGGAAATGCTGAGCGGTGGCTATAACGGTGCGACGAGTGCGCTATCTCCACCCACTGCTAAGACAAAGAAATGACAAAGACAGTCATAAGAGTCTTCTTGCTTGGATGGTTATGGCTAACAATCAAGCTGATCTTTGCTGGCGTCGTCGGAACGGCAATTATGATTTTGGTTACCGAGCGGACCCTTGATTTTCACCATCGATCATTCGGAATGGTCTTTTTGCTATATTTTGTTCCAGGCTCCCTTGCGGCGTTCTTCGTACGACTAGGCATCTTGCTCGAAGGAAAATAATTCGGATCTGTATAGCCGTCAATTGCACCCGACGGAAGCGCAAAGGTCGCGCAGCTATGGCATCAGTCTCTGAGTGGAAGAGACTTTGGCATGGAAAACGGACCCAAAAACTCAGTGGCGAGAGGGCGTTTCATGTGAGTGAGCGGCATCAATGACGAGGCAATGACCGTCGTTTTCGCGCAGTACGAGGGGTTGGATTTCAACGGTACTTTATCTGTCGCATCGAGGGAGCTATTGAAAATTGTGGAAGCACGATGACACGTAACTTGTCACTCTTCATCCGTGTTCTGACGGCAGGCGGCATCTTCGCCCTCACTGCCGGTTGCACACCCTCACATTACGTCACAACTGCGGCTCCAGACTATCAGCCGCAAGTTTCGGCTCGTGTGCGTATCCAGTCGGGCAATGACCTGCAAGCTGCTTCGTTCAGAGTGGGTGCGTGCTATTCGAATGGTTGGCAGGGCGACCCGCAGCGGGTCAGCGTCGACGACGGTTTCTGGGCGCGCTACAAATACTCGTCACGCAGCGTTGTGATTGGCATGCCACAGAGTCCCCGACCATGGATGCGGATCGAGGGTCTGCGTTTCAAGGACATGATCCGGGAATACGTCGTTCCGGCTGGGCAGCCGATCACGTTATCGCTGAGTACAGCCGGCGACGTAGGCAGCAGCAAGTACGGTGGTTATTCGTGGTCCTGCAAGCCGCACGAGATGACCTTCACGCCGATCGCAGGGCAGGATTACGACGTGTACTTGGCTTTGCAGGAAGAAGGACGCAAGTCACATGGCTGTTCGATCGAGGTTCACCACATCGATGCCAGTGGACTGGACGAACCAGTGCAAACGCATTACGCACCTAAATGTCCGTCGTCTGACGCAGAGGCCGCGACAAAACGGGGGCCGTAAAAAGCGCCAAGCAGTCAGATCAATAATAACCAGTAGAGAAAAAGACCAATGCAACACTTACGCGTTGCGATAGCACTGTCGGCAGGACTGACGGTGACAGCTTTCGGCGCTTCGGCGCAAACGTCGCCGCCTTCGCCCGATTTCGCAAATGCCGCACGCAGCGCGGCACAGCAACAGCAACTCATCGAGCAGCAGCGTCAGGCGCAAGAACGCGCTCAGACCGTCAATGCGCCTGCCGTCCGATCAGGCACACCCAATGCCACAGGCTGGCCTGATCTGCCGATCGAGGCGCCGTGCTTCCGCATCCAGTCATTCGTCCTGGACGTACCGGCGACGTTGCCCGATGCCGTTCGTGCGCAAGGTGACTCGGCGCTGCCGCAGGACCGTTTTGCCTTTGCCCGTGAATGGCTTGATCACTATAGCGGTCAATGCGTCGGCAAACAGGGGGTGGATCTGATCGTCAAGGGCCTCTCGCAGGTGATTCTCAGCCGAGGCTACATCACCACGCGCGTGCTTGTCCCGGAGCAGGACCTGTCGAAAGGAACGTTGCGCCTCTCGCTCGTGCCCGGTGTCATTCACCAATTACGCTTTGCCGACGCCGCGACGCGTGGCACGTGGAAGTCGGCATTTCCGGCACGCGGCGGCGACCTGCTCAACCTGCGCGATCTTGAACAGGGGCTTGAGCAGATGAAGCGCGTCGCGAGTCAGGACGTTGATATGCAGGTCGTGCCGACCGAAACGCCTGGTGAGAGTGATGTCGTAATTACCGTGAAGCGCACGAAGCCGTGGACGGCCGTCGCCTCGATCGACAACTCCGGCCAACGCGCGACGGGCAAACTGCAAGGGAATCTGTCGCTTGGCATCGACAACCCGCTCGGGCTGAACGACATATTCAACGTCGGGGCGAATCAGGATCTTGAATTCGGGGATAAGCGCCTGGGTTCGCACGGCTGGAACGGTTCGTATTCGATCCCGTGGGGTTACTGGACTGCCACGCTATCGGCTAACTCCAACACCTACTACCAGCAGATCGCGGGTGCGAACCAGACTTTCGTCTCGAGCGGCAATTCGCAGACGGCAGGACTCAGGCTCACGCGCGTGCTTCGCCGCAGCCAGGACGACGTGTTCGGCTTCGAGGCCCAACTGACCAAACGTTGGGGCGCCAGCTTCATCGAAGACACCGAAATTCCGCAGCAGCACCGCGACAACACGTTCGTCGAAGCCGGACTGACCGACCGTCACTACTTCGGGGCGGCGCAGTTCGACGGCACACTCGCGTACCGGCAGGGCATCGGCTGGCTAGGTGCGATGCCCGACACGTCGGGCGACGGTCCGACGTACCGTTTTCACATGGCGGTGCTTGACGCAAACCTCTCGGTGCCGTTTGCGATCGCGAACCAGAACCTGCGTTACGTGACGACCTTTCATGGGCAGTTCACCAACGACACGCTGAACTATATTGACGACCTGACCATCGGCAGCCGCTACACCGTGCGCGGTTTCGACGGTGAGACGATGCTCGCGGCCGAACGTGGCTTCTACTGGCGCAACGAGATGCAGGTTCCGATTGGACAGACGGGGCAGTCCGTGTACGCAGGGATTGACTACGGTCACGTGTTCGGTCCCAACACGGCATTCCTGGCAGGCACGCAGCTCGCGGGCGCCGTCGTCGGTTTGCGCGGCAGTGTGTCGAGCCATTTCGGTGCGCTCGGTTATGACGTGTTCGCAGGGACACCGTTGTACAAGCCAGCCACCTTCAATACAGCGCGCGTCACGTTGGGATTCCAGCTGACCGCCCAGTTCTGATGCGTTCCCGAGTGCCGCTGCCGCGTCTGGTTTCTCCGCTTCGCGGTGCTGGGCAAGATCCCTTTTATCAACGTCAACCTCTCACGACGACTATCAAGTGACTTTCATTACTCGTTGAGGACGTAGCAAAAAGCTTCTTACGATTGCACGCGGGCATCGTTTAGATCGGTCGGCATGAAAAAACGGTGGCGCGGCCGAAGCGCAATGTTTTTCCGTGTGGCTGTTCTTGCAGACGTTTTCTTCACCGCTTCGTTTATGTCCGACGTAAACCGTCCAGGCGAATACAATTCGCCAGGTACTTGGGCGGATACTGAGAGTTTTAAAACGAAGGCTGGCTTGCCTTTCCCGACGACTTTGGCGATTTTGCCTTCGACGCCGTCGGCAACAACAATGCACGGAGGACAAATGTCGAAGCGCGTGTTGTTTGCGGTTTTGCTCCTGACGCTCGGCGTGATCGGGCAGTGTGCGGCCGCGCAGTCCATGATCGAACTCAGGATAGGCGGCAAGACCCAGTCGTTTAGCCAAGGGGCGCTGCTGGCGCGTCCGGATGCCGCTGAGATTCACGTTCCGGTAGATGTGGCCTACGGTACGTCGACGACCTATCGCGCAGTGCCGCTGGCCGACCTGCTCGGCGGCGCGACGTTGCCCACGGACAGCGTGCTCGAGGCACGTGCGACTGACGGCTTCGCCGCGCAACTGCCGATGGACCTCGTGCGCAATCGTGATCCTGCGAAAGCCGTCGCATGGCTCGCGGTCGAGGACCCGGCTCAGCCGTGGCCGAAGCTGCCGGGCAAGCCGGTCAGCGCCGGACCGTTTTACCTGGTATGGATCGGCAGGGAAGCGGCATCCGTGCGCAGCGAACAGTGGCCTTACCAGATCGCGCAACTTGCTACGCAACCCTCGCCATCCGCGCGTTGGCCGGTGCTCGGCGTCGATCCGATGCTGCCGGCAACCGATCCGGTTCGCGCGGGCCAAAGCCTGTTCATCACCCAGTGTCTTGCCTGTCATCGGCTCAACCATGCGGGCAGTGCGGACACCGGCCCCGACCTCAACGTGCCGATGAATCCAGTCGAATACTTCCAGCCCGCTGCATTGCGCCGCTACATTCGCAATCCCGCATCGGTTCGAGACTGGCCCGGCCGGACCATGCCCGCTTTCCCGCAGGATCAACTGAGCGATCGCGAGATCGATCTGATCATCGCTTATCTTGCGTACATGGCACAGCGGAAGGTTGGACCGTAACCCACTACGAAAAGCGCTGCGGCCAAACTTGTTTGCGTGAGGCGAACTCCTCAAATCAGCTTGTCCAATGTGATCGGGAGGCTGCGGACCCGTTTGCCGGTAGCGTGATAGACCGCATTCGCCACCGCTGCCGCCAGCCCCGTCACGCCAATTTCGCCGATGCCGCGGGCGCCAAACTCACTGAGGTGATAGTCAGGGTAGTCCAGCAGAATGACGTCGATTTCCGGCTGATCCGCATGCACAGGCACCACATACTCGGCGTAGTTGTTATTCGCGGGCAGCCCGCTGCGCGGATCGAATTCGGCCGCTTCGAACATCGCCATGCCGATCCCCATCACGATGCCAGCTTCAACCTGATTGCGCGCCGCGAGCGGATTGACCACCTTGCCGACGTTTATTGCACTGACGACCCGCGCCACGCGCAGGCGTGAAATGCCGGGATCCCAGCGGACTTCCACAAAATGCACGCCATGAATGAAAACAAAACGTAATAAAAATATTTCCAAATATTTCTAAAGTACTCGTTAGTAACGTCGTTATTCGTCTTACGAATTCTGCGACCGCAGAAGTCGCGCGTATTGAACGAATCGACCAAGAGAACCCGCAACGAACAGTTGCATGAAAACAGGAATGTCTAGCCGCACACGGGGAAGCAGCGCAGGCCACGGGAGCCTGCGTCTGCGTCAATTTCATATCAGGTTGATTGTCGCCGCGCTTATTGCCGTGCCGTGCGGTATATATGCATTTGGCATATCGGTCGACGGTGGAACGGCAATCAAGATTTCAACCGCTGCAAATGGCCATCAAACCGTCAATATCGCGCCGACCGTCGTTGGGGTTTCGAACAATACGTATAACGGCCCGGTTATCGCGGCGACGAACATCGATCTGCAGAACGCGCAAACGGTCGCCAACAGCGGCACGATCAAGGCGGCGAACAGCTTTGCGACGCTTACTTCTACTACGCGGAAGGCACACCGCAGTCAGTTATCAATGCCGCAACAAAAGTACTCGGTTCGAATTTTGTGAAACCAATTCCTTAACTGAACGATATGGCTTCCTTTACCTACACAGCTTGGACAAATGGATCTGCAACGCAATTGCTTGAGAAGTTGAAGCATTTGTTCGATCAGCGAAATTTCTCAATGAAGAATCCTCAGTCGGGGATGTGCCATGTTTGGAATGGCGAAGGGGAGTGTCGTCAGATCGACGCCGATTCTCTGCAGACCATTCAAGAAGAAAAATTGCCGCTGGGGATTCAGTGGTGGCGTGGCGGCGAGGACATTTTCGTCACCTTAGCGGCCAACAAATCGGTCGGCGGCACAAATTGCAATGTCCGTCTTGTAGCATTAACCCGAGAAGAAGAAGCGGAAATAGCGAAGCTGATGATCCTGCACATCGTTCCAGAGAAGAACGTTTTTCCTGACGATTTTCCAGTCTTTCAACTGGACGCTCAGTAAACGCCGGTCGAACCTGTATACCCGGCAGTTGCACCCACAAGAAAAGACCAAGGCACAACAGATAGCCGCGAATGCGGCAGCTCAAGGTATCACGAACCCAGATGAATCGCCGATTACAGCGGGTCAGATTGAGAGCGCGATGCGTGCGGCCAACAACAGCCAGTACGGAGAGATTGTCGCGACGGGCGTCGTGGTGCCGTTGAACGCGAACACCCCGGCCACCGCGGTCTACGACACGACCGGCATGAAGACGGTAAGCGACAGTTTGGGTAACTATCTTGTGCAGGATCCGTCGATGCTCGCGACGCCTTCGCGGGCGCTGCAAGACCTGATTCAGCAGAACACCGGCGGTACGAACCGTCTTCGCTGGACGTACTTCACCATTTTCCTGAAAACCAAGCTTATATGAAAAACCTCTTTGCTCTCTCCCTCCTGCTTGGCGCGCTACCAGCATTCGCTGCAGCGCCCAAATGCCAGACACAAACTATTGGTCAGCACACCTCGAAGATCTGTATCACTGAGGTGCCGTTTCAGCACGACTACTACACGCTATCAGTCGACAACGCCGTGATTCTTTCCGCGCCCGACGACTACATTGAGAATGTCTCGCTCACCCACACGATTCCCGAGGACGCGGGCATCGAATTCCCGCTGTCGAACCAAGGCACCCCAATTGTGACCATTCAGGGCGGATGCGTGCCTGTCAGTGAAAAGCAGACCACGGGATCAAAAACGGTCAGGGTCGAGGTGGCTCGCGTTTGTTCGTTCAAGTGGGGTAACGAACAGATTGTCAAGGACCTCCGCTTCAGCTTCGAATGAAGTACGCACGGATGCATGGGGCGGGCGACGTCATGGAGCTATAGCCTTCGTGTCACTTGAAGCGCTTGATGCATTCGATCCCACCACACCAACCGAAACTCCATACCAAACCACAACGCTAGAAGACCTCATACTATGAAAAAACTCCTCCTCACCGCTCTCTGTCTCTCAACGACCTCCGCCTTCGCCGCCAGTCCGGTTCTACTGGAAACCCCAGTCACCTATGCACCGGACGCCAGCGTCGTCGATCAGATCAAAAACGAATGCCACATCGAAGACATGCTCACGAACCACGTCGGCGAGGCGCTCCGCAAGATCAACAGAACCGGCGACGGCACCATCGCATCGCAAACCGACGCGGGCAACGCAAAGATTCTCAGATTGCAGATCACCCATGTACTGGGCGTCGGCGGCGGCGCATGGAGCGGCCCCAAGGCTACGACTGTGAGTGCAGATCTGATTGAAGACGGCAAGGTCATCCGTCACACCAAGATCAACCGCTGGTCGGTCGGCGGCATGTGGGGTGCGTTCAAAGGAAGCTGTTCGATTCTGGATCGCACGACCATTGTGATCAGCAAGGACCTGAGCCGTTGGGTGCGCGACCCGTCCTATGAGATCAAGGAAGAAGCTCCGCCGAAAGAGGCTTCCGCGCCGACGGCTCAAACCGATTCGGCGAGTTCCGCGAAGGCCGAGTAAGCGGTCGTCCGTCAGAGGGTGTACGCTGCGCCGAACACCGCAAGCGCTGTTGCGCGTATACGTCAGTTCGTTCGACAGACTGATTTATGCAACAACGCCCAGTTGCAGGGGAAATCCGCAACTGGCGCGGAGACCTCAGCCAACGCGACGCTTGGCGGAGGCTCGGGTACGGGCCTCCGTTCCGAGAACCTTAAGAAACAAAAGTTTATGTTCAATAACAAGTCTCAATCGAAAAACGACGGACGTATCCGTGTCCTTTTCCACGTCACGGATTTCAACGACGGCGGTATTGAATCTTCGCTGATCCAGTGGCTGAGGATTCTTGATCGAACCCGCTTCAAAGTCTCGCTGTCTGTGATGCACACGTCGCCGGCATGGGAAAATCGCTTTCGCATGCTGATTCCGCCCGATGTGGGCGTGGAGATCCTTGTGGATCGTCCGTGGCTCAAGTATTTCCAGTCGAAGCGATACGAGCGGCGTCTCGGCAAATTGGGGCGTATCGCGCGTGACGTCCACAACACATTGGCGGTTCGGCCGCATGTGGCAAAGCGGGCGGCGCAGCTTGCGCATGGCGTGGACGTTATCGTCGATTTCGACATGTCTTTGCGTCGGCTGTCCGGCCGCTTCGACGTTGCGTGGCTGGGCGTCAATCACTTCAGCTTCGACGCGCGTCTCGGCGGCAGGCCCCGCAAGATCCAGCGTCTGCTAACCCAGTACCGGCGCTACCACGGCGTTGCCGCGTTGAACCAACATATGGCTGACGAGGCGGCGCGGATTTTCGAGGGGAAGCTGGAGAGAGTAATTGTCTTGCCGAACGCCATCGATATCGAATCGATCCGCGAGCGCGCCTCAGCGTGCTACGACGACATTCAGTTGACGCCCAATGGCGCACCCTACATCGTTTCCGTCGCGCGCCTCGATGAAGTTCAGAAAGATCATCGAACGCTATTGCGCGCGTATGCCGAACTGGCGCGGCGTGGTGCCGTTGAGGAGCACCTTGTTATCGTCGGAAACGGCGCATATCTCGAGGAACTTCAGAGCCTCGCGCGCGAACTGGACGTACCTGAACGGGTGCATTTCGTGGGCCATCAGGACAATCCACACCCCATCGTGGCGCGCGCCTCGTTACTGGTCCTGAGTTCTAAATACGAAGGAATGCCGATGGTGTTGCTGGAAGCGTTGGCAATCGGCAAGGCAATCGTTGCGACCGATTGCCCAACCGGGCCGCGCGAGATTCTCGATGGTGGGAAAGCAGGCACTCTCGTGCCGGTGGGCGATATCCGTGCGATGGCAGATGCGATGGAACGGCTATTGACGGACATCGGGCCTCGTGAGGCATTGGCCGTTAAGGCTCGGACACGGGCGGACCATTACGGTATCGAGGAGAGCAATCGTAGGCTGCTGTCGTTTCTCGAGGCAGTGGGGGCAGCGTAGGTGACCTGGAGATTGCATGCTTATCCCGGTCCTGCTGGAAACTTCGGTGGGTTGTGTACCTGGTGTCAGCGTAGTCGACCCCGCGAATGCCCATTTTCAGGTTATATCTGCCCGCCCGTCCAGCGCACCGAGCGGCGTCTCAACCAGTAAGATCGGCAAACTGGTTGCGGCCAAAACTCAGTTTGCCGGTGTCGCGTTTATTTGTAGCGCAGGATCTTGTCCAGTTCGCCGGGATGTCTCTTCAGATATTGCGGGTACAGCAGCGTGCTGCCAGCCACGCTCAGGTGGTGATAGTCGTCGTACCGGTAGATCGGGAGTCCGTCAAAATCGAGCGTGCACTTTGTATCCGAACAAGGCACATCGTGCGTATGGACAATGTCGACCTGGGGGTACTGTGATCGCAGTTTCTCAAGCATGGCCGCAACAGGTGCATGTTCATCCGTCGCTCTCGACACGTTGAACTCACACGCCTGTTTGTGGATAGGGATAAACAGGTCGTTCTTGAAGTCGCAGTTGATCAGGTTCGTAGGGATCGTCGGTACGTCGTCCATCAGGATGACGTGCTTGCCGGCCTCGGTCAGCTTGCCGATCGTCGAAGCGAGTTCGGCGTCAAATTGATATGGCGTGAATCCGTGGCCATTCGGACCGGAATCGCGATTGACTGAGAGGTTTTGATAGTTTTGCCAGGCCGCCGCCATAAACACCGTTTTGATGTCGGGCCGTGACATTACGTATGACATGACCGCCTTGTCGTGCGCGACACATTTCAGGTGATCTTCCGTCAAGGTGGGATCGCCCGGAAGCGCGGGCTCACGCTCGATCGGTGGACACAGCGTCAGCGCGACGTCGTGAATCTGGAGATCGTATTGCTTGCCCAGTTGATCGAAGAAATAGATCAGGTGATAGGCATGCGAATCGCCCCACAAGATCGCTTTGTCCGTTGAGGCAGCCGCGCCGAGGTGACAGCCCGACTCCTCGGTGACGTCCACCTTGGACCAGCACGCTTTACCGCGGGGCATGTCGAACAACGCATCGCCTGACCAATGAACGTCGCTGCGGATCTTCGCGGGATACGCAAACAGGAAACCATTCGTGAGCTTGCCGGTCGCCGCGAGTGCACCCGCGATCAAGAGCGGTGCAGCCAGCAGGTAAAGAATCGCCGATCGGGTCGAAAGCTTCGATTCGCGGACACGTCGCTCAAGATAGCGGTACGTCAGCCAGGAAAGGAAATAGGTCCCACCGATTGCCAGCAAGTAGTTTCGCGGCGTGGCGAGGTCGAGTCGACGCAGCGCAAAAAATACCGGCCAGTGCCACAGGTATAGCGGATAAGAGATTTTCCCGGTCAGCACCATCGCCCGGTTGCCTATCAACCCGTCGGCGACCCGCGAGTGCCGGCCCGCGGCGATGATGAGCATCGTGCCGCCGCAGGGGACGAGGGCGCCCATGCCGGGAAACTGCGAGGTCCGACTGACACCGAAAATGCCGGCGAGGACAATCGCTACGCCGACCAGCGTGAGCACGTCGAAAACGGCGGACCGCGAAACCTGCCGATTGACCTGGATAGTGGCGAGCCATGTGCCGAGCAGGAATTCGAAAGCGCGCAGGTGCGCGAAGTAATAGGTTGACGCCGCACCATGCCGGGATGCAATCACCGCCCAGACGAACGAAACGACCGTGACCAGCCAGAGCGACGGCACGATCCAGCTTCTGCGTTTCCGGTAGAGCAACGCGAGAAATATCGGAAGGCAAAGATAGAACTGCTCTTCGACGGATAGCGACCAGGTATGAAGCAGGGGCTGGTCCGACGCAGCCGCATCGAAATAGCCCGTTTGTTTCGATAAAAAGATATTCGATGTCATTGTCGCGACAGCGAGTATGTTTTTAGTGAGCTGAAAGCTGTCTTCGGGGAATGAAAACAGGATGCTGAAAACAAAAATCGCCGCGAGCATCACGTAAAGCGCGGGTGCGAGGCGCTTTGCGCGTCTCGCGTAAAAGTCAGCGAGCGAGAACGTGCCACGCGACAAGTCGCCGAGAATCGACGTTCCCACTACGAATCCGGAGATTGTAAAAAACACGTCGACCCCGATAAATCCACCGCTGAATCCGCTGAAGCCGGCATGACAGAAAATCACGGCAAACACGGCGATGGCCCGAAGACCGTCGATATACGGGCGGTAGCGCTGGGAGAAATGCTGTATTTGAATTGGCAGCGCTTGTCGCATAGCGGTAATTTTGCGTTGTTATACGTGCGTGCAAGAGACGCTTCTTACGAGTGGATTACGAATCACCTTAGACGATTCGCTCTAGGGTCGAGATGATAACTCGTGCACGGGATCGAACGTCCAGATCGTGCCCGAAAGCCGAACGCAGGGCCCATAAAGGCCTCGCGTATGCATAAAAATAAAATAAACAAACTTGCTCTAAACTACCTGCCGCCCCAGCCAGCCTAGTAAAGAGCAAGAAACCAATGCCCATACCCCCAGCCGACCCCGCCGGCGACCCTAACTTCAGTTTGCCAAAACACCCCGCATTCCAACGTTTCTGGTGTACCCGTATCCTCTCATCGCTGTCGTTCCAGATGCTCGCCGTGGCAATGGGCTGGCACATCTACGCACTCACGCATAGCGCCTTCGCACTGGGCCTCGTCGGCCTCGCCCAATTTCTGCCGATGTTCGTGCTGACGCTTGTAGTCGGTCACGTCGCCGACCGTTACGACCGTCGCCGGATTGCGGCCATCTGTCAAAGCCTCGAAAGCGTCGCTGCATTGCTATTCGCCTTCGGCACCTTCGGTGGCTGGATCAGCGCGCCGATTATCTACGTTCTGGCCGCATGCGTGGGCGCAGCCCGCGCCTTCGAGTCGCCTGCGGTTGCATCGCTGTTGCCGGGCGTTGTGCCGCGCGGACAATTGCCCAAAGCGACGGCATGGGCCACCTCCGCGAATCAAACCGCCCAGATCGCAGGTCCGGCATTGGGCGGCCTGTTGCACGGCATCGGTCCGGGCGTGGCCTACCTCGCGTGCACGCTGTCGTTCGCGGCTGCTGCTGCCACGGTGTGGGCCATTCCGTTGCAGGCCAAGCTGGCGAGCCGCGCGCCGGTGACGCTCGAGTCGGTGTTCTCGGGCATCGCTTTCATCCGCAAAGAGCCAGTAATACTCGGCGCGCTATCGCTCGATCTGTTCGCCGTGCTGTTCGGTGGCGCGACAGCGCTGCTGCCGGTTTTTGCGCGCGACATCCTGCACACGGGGCCGCTCGGTCTCGGCCTGTTGCGCTCAGGCACCGCCATCGGCGCGCTCGCGGGCACCATCTGGCTCGCGCATTTCCCGCTGCGCAACCGGCCCGGCACTGCGATGTTCGGCGGCGTGATTGCGTTTGGTGCGGCGACTGTGGTCTTCGGCCTGTCGCATCAATTCTTCCTGTCGCTCTTCGCGCTCATGGTGCTGGGCGCATCGGACACCATCAGCGTGGTGGTGCGCCTGTCGCTCGTGCAACTGCGCACGCCGGACGAAATGCTGGGTCGTGTCAGCGCGGTCAATTCGCTTTTCATCGGGACGTCGAATCAACTGGGTGAATTCGAATCCGGTGTGACGGCAGGGTGGTGGGGCGCGCAACCGGCCGTACTGGTGGGCGGCATCGCAACGATTGCCGTCGCGCTGCTGTGGATGCGATTTTTTCCGGAACTAAAGCATACGCGCTCGTTGGAACGGGAAGAGGCGCTAGCGCCAAGTCATTGATCGTGGCGCTGAAGCCGAAGCCGCGCAGTTACACGCTACATCGCACGCGTGATTTGACGCGCGCTTCGACCCGCTATGATGGTGGCAACCTCACTCGGCCACCCTCATCATGCGGATCGCCCCTTTACCCCCGCTTCAATGTCTGATCGCATTCGAATCGGCCGTGCGCCATGCCAGCTTCACTAAAGCGGCCGTGGAACTGCATCTGACGCAAAGCGCGGTCAGCCGCCAGATCGCGCAACTCGAAGACTTCCTCGGCCGCTCGCTCTTCGTACGCGAGCACCGCGCCCTACGGTTGACGATCGCAGGCGAACGTTACGCCAAGCATGTGCAGTGGCTGCTCGCCAATTGCTCGGAAGCGACGCTCGATGTGATGAAGCGATACGGCGATCTGGAGTTGACGATCGCGTGTTCGTCGGGCGTGGCGGTGTTGTGGCTTACGCCGCGCCTGGGTGCGTTTCGCGCGGCCCATCCGAACGTGAAGATCCGGATGATCGTGCGCGACGGGCTCGCATCGTTGTCGCCCGCGGAATTCGACGTGGGTATGTACTACATCAGGCAGCGTGCCGAGCCGCATTTCACCGCCCGCCGCATTTTCGACGAAGACGTGTACCCGGTATGTTCACCCGGATATCTCGCCGGCCGCGTGCTGGAGCCAGCCGATCTCGTGCATGAAACATTGCTGATGCAGGAAGACGGTCAGCGGCAATGGATGTCGTGGCCCGAATGGTTCCGTCTCAACAATGTGCAGATGCCTGCGTCTCCGCGGTCGGTCGTCGTCAATCATTATCCGCAACTCGTGCAGATGGCGATTCTAGGCCAGGGCGTCGTGCTCGGCTGGCGTCACATGATCGATGCGTGTCTGAACGAGGGGCTGCTGGTGCGCGCCACGCGAGCATCAGCGAGCCACGGTGGCGGGTACTACGTCGTATCGCCGAACGACCGCGCGGAGAACCAGGCGGCGCGCCTCTTTACGCGCTGGCTTTTCGAGCAGGCAGAGGCGCAGACAAGCGGGCAAACGGCTGGGCAAACACCCGCGGAGACGAGCAACGCGCCCGCAGCCTGACTGCATTTCGCATGCGCCACGCGCATGCGTGCATGCGAATCTTTCGTTTCGAAAACAAATCAGGTCTCTCTACGATCGGCTTTATGCATGCAAAGGCGCCGCTCGATTCCGACACGCCGCCTTGCTGGCAAACGCTCGCCGAACCCGTAGCCACGCAGCGGCTTCACGACTAGCCGCACAAGCAGCCTGATAAGGAAAGAGACCATGCAAGGAACGCTTTCATCCAACGTCGCGATATCCGTGGATTCGCTCGCGCAGCAGCGGCGCCGCGCCATTATCGCCACTGTGCTCGGTAACGGGCTCGAGTGGTTCGACTTCACCGTTTATAGTTTTTTCGCGGTGATCATAGCCAAGCTGTTCTTTCCGACCGGCAGTGAACTCACTTCGTTGCTGCTTGCTGTCGCGACGTTCGGCGTGGGCTTTTTCATGCGGCCGGTGGGCGGCATGGTGCTCGGCGTGTACGCGGATAAAGTCGGACGAAAAGCGGCGCTCTCGCTGACCATTCTGCTGATGGCGGGCGGCACCGCGCTCATCGGTCTCGCGCCGACCTATGACCAGATCGGTCTGTGGGCGCCGGTGCTGATCGTGGTCGCCCGCTTGCTGCAAGGTTTTTCGGCCGGCGGTGAAATGGGCACCGCCACCGCGTTTCTTACCGAATATGCGCCGGCGGGCAAGCGCGCATTCTATTCGAGCTGGATTCAGTCGAGCATCGGCTTTGCCGTGCTGCTGGGCGCCGGGGTCGGCACCTTCGTGACGTCGAGTCTGAGTGCCGATGCGCTGCATTCGTGGGGCTGGAGAATGCCGTTCCTGATCGGCATTCTGATCGGACCGGTCGGCTATTTCATTCGTAGCCGCATGGACGAAACACCGGCGTTTAGCGCCGTAACGGAAGAGGCCAAAAGCGATTCGCCGCTGGCGGAAGTGTTCCGCCGCTTTCCGCGTGAGACGTTTGCGAGCTTTTCGATGGTGATTCTGTGGACGGTCTGCACTTACGTGCTGCTGTTCTATATGCCGACGTATTCGGTGCGCACGCTGCATCTGCCGCAATCGATGGGCTTTCGTGCCGGCATGTTCGGTGGCGTGATGATCATGTGTTTCTCGCCGGTGGTCGGCAAGCTCGCTGACCGCTTCGGCCGCCGCCGCTTCCTGTCCGGCGCAGCGGTATTGATCCTGCTGCTTGCATGGCCGATGTTCGCTTACATCAACCGTGCGCCTGGGCTCGCTTCGTTGATGGTGTTTCAGGGCGTGTTCGGCCTGCTGATCGCCACCTACACCGGTTCGATTCTCGCGGCTTTCTCCGAGCTGTTCCCGACCAAGGTGTTGTCGACGGGCCTCTCCGTTGCGTACAACTTCGCGGTGACGATTTTCGGTGGCTTCGCGCCGTTCTTCATCACGTGGCTGATTGCGTCGACGGGTAGCAATATGGCACCCGCAATCTACGTGATGATCGCCGCGACCATCAGTCTCATCGGCACGTTCTATGTGCGCGATCCACGCCGCAGCCACGCCTGAGGCGGCGCGTCCGGCGAGCGAAAGGCGGACGGATTCCTTCATCCAGTCAGGAAGATATCAATGAGCATTACGGTAATCAGCGGCGGTAACGTACTCGATCTGGCCCAGGGTGCGTTGCTCGAACATCATCACGTCGTCATCGAAAACGGCCACATCGTCGAAGTCACCGATCGTCCTGTCGATCTGCCGAATGCACGCGTGATCGACGCACGCGGCAAGACGGTGATGCCCGGCCTGATCGATTGTCACGTGCACGTACTGGCTTCACGCGCGAACCTCGGTGTGAATGCGACTCAGCCGAATATCCTCACCGCGATTCGCGCGCTGCCGATCCTGAAGGCGATGCTCGGCCGCGGCTTTACGACGGTGCGTGACGCGGGCGGCGCAGATTGGGGTTTGACGCAAGCGCTGGAGAGCGGGTTGATCCCGGGGCCGCGTATTTTCCCGTCGGGCAAGGCGTTGTCGCAAACCGGCGGTCACGGCGATTTCCGTCCACGCGGTGACGTACTCGAACCCTGTTCATGCGCCTTTCGTGCCGGGGCGATTGCGCGAGTGGTCGACGGCGTCGATGCCGTGCGGCTTGCAGTGCGTGAAGAGATTCAGAAGGGCGCGACGCAGATCAAGATCATGGCCTCCGGCGGCGTCGCTTCGCCGACCGATCCGATCAGCAACACGCAATACTCCGAGGACGAAATCCGCGCGATCGTTGCCGAAGCGGAAGCAGCCAACACATACGTGATGGCGCATGCTTACACCGGCCGCGCGATTTCGCGTGCGATTCGCTGCGGCGTGCGCACGATCGAGCACGGCAATCTGGTCGACGAAGCCGCGGCAAAACTGATGCGCGAGCACGGCGCATTCGTCGTGCCCACGCTGGTCACCTACGATGCGTTGGCCAAACACGGCGCCGACTACGGCTTGCCCGCCGATTCGATTGCCAAGGTCGAGACCGTGCGGCAAGCGGGGCGCGACTCGCTGCAGATCTATGCAAACGCCGGTGTGCCGATGGGGTTCGGATCGGACCTGCTCGGCGAAATGCATACGTTCCAGAGCGACGAATTGCGCATCCGCGCAGAGGTGCTGGGCAATCTGGAAGCGTTGCGTTCGGCTACCACGATCGCGGCCGAGATCGTCGATCGCAGCGGCAAGCTCGGCGTCATCAAAGCAGGGGCGATCGCCGACGTGCTGGTGGTCGACGGCAATCCGCTCAAGGATATCGGCGTGTTGACCGGGCAGGGCGAGCGCCTCGCGTATGTCTTGCAGCATGGCGAGGTGGTGAGCGAGCGGGGCACGGTCGCGTCGCGCTAATTGGAAGGTGCGTGTGCAGCGATCGGAGCGGGCCTCGGAAAATCTCTAAGCCTCCGCCGCGCTCATACGCAAGGCGGTCCATCGCACCGTCGCGAGAATCGATGCCGCCACGATCAACGCACCGCCGATCCATGCCGCCGTTGAAATCCGTTCACCTAACCAGACACAGGCGAACAGTGCCCCGAAGGCGGGTTCGCTGCCCATCAGCAACGACACGCGCGTTGGGCTACTGCGTTTGATCGCAAAGTTCTGTGCGAAGAAGGCGAACAACGTACACGCGATCACCAGATAGCCGATGTAACCCCAGAACACGGCGTGCCCAGCAAGCGACGGCACCGGTTGCCACTGTTGCGGCACAAACAGCACCGCCACCGCTGCGCTGCCAAATGCCACCACGCCCGACTGAACTGCCGTCACTGACAAAGGCGGCAACGCGGAGTCGCGCATCACGCGTTTAGTCACACACACGTTCAGCGCGCGCAGCAGTGCGGCGAGCAGAATCAGCGCGTCGCCGGGATTGAAACTCAGCGCGCCATCCCCCGCCAGCAGCCAGGCGCCGAACAGCGAAAGCGCGACCGCCACCCATTCAATGCGAGTCGGCCTGCGCTTGAGCAGCCACCATTCGACGAGCGGCGTCATCACCACGCACAGGCTGATCAGGAACGCCGCATTGGCCGCGCGCGTCAGCAGAATGCCGAAGGTTTCGCAGAGAAAGATACCGAGCAGCAACGCGCCCGCGATCAGCACACCGCGCAGCGTGCGGACATCGGCGGCGCGCAAATGACGCAAGGTGGGCGACAGGATCAAGAAGGTGATGCCGAAGCGGATCGCGAGCAAACCCAGAACCGGATAGAACACCAGGGCGCTTTTGACGACGCCGTAACTGGTGCCCCACACCACGGCGACCGCGAGCAGCATCAGATCGGAGAGCAGAATCAGGCGTTCTTGTTTCGACATGGCGGACCTCAGGCAGATGAGCGCGTATTGTCGAACTTTGCTTGTAAGGCGATAATCGGGTCGCTGCGCATAGCATTTATGTTTCAGATGCATCAATCGGCTCAAACTCCACGAGCGCCCGACGATGAACCCAACCGACCTTTTTGCCTTGCTGCCGGACATGGCGGTTTTCGCGCGCGTCGTCGATGCCGGCAATTTTTCGGTCGCCGCACGTCAGCTCGGCAGTACGCCGTCTACGGTCAGCCGTCAGATCAAACGGCTCGAGGACGCATTGGCGACACGCCTGCTCGAACGGTCCACGCGCACGGTGCGGGTCACGGAATCCGGTGCCCAGGTGGCGCGTTTTTGCCGCGACATGGTGAGCGCCGCCTCGGGCGCGGTGGATGCCGCCGGGCAACTGGCCGCACGGCCGCAAGGCAAAGTGCGCGTGAGCGCGCCCACCGCGTTCGCTAAGACCGTGATTCATCCGCTGATTCCCGGCTTTCTGCGCGCCTACGATGAAGTCGACCTGCAACTGCTGTTCACCGATCACGACGTCGACCCGCTCGCCGACGATGTCGATCTGGTGATCCGTCTGACCGAGCATCCCCCACAAGGGCTCGCGGGACGCAGGCTGGGGGCTGTGCGCTGGCTGCTGGGCGCATCGCCGGCTTATTTGCGGGAGCACGGCACGCCGGCGCAACCGCGCGATCTCCTCAAGCACGATTGCATCTACCTCGGCGAAACTGTCGACGACAACCGCTGGCGCTTTCGCCGTGGCACGGAGACGCAAACCGTCGACGTGAAAGGGCGTTACATCGCCAATCATGCAGGTGCGCGGCTCGAAGCCGCGCAGCAGGATTTCGGCATCGCGAACCTGCCTGAGTTTGCCGCCACCGATGCATTGCTCAGCGGCGAACTCGTGCGGGTGCTGCCCGACTGGAATCTCGAAGCGCGCGCATACGTGGGGTCGGTGTGGCTACTGTATCCGCCGAACCGCTTCTTGCCGCCAAAGGTGAGGGCGCTGATCGACTACCTTGTCGAGCATATTCACGAAGCGGCTTAAGCACTGGTTCGCCGCTTCGTGCAAATCGCGTGCATGCCGTGGCCGGCCAATGGAGATTTGGATTGCGCGAAAGACGAACGTAGAATCGCTCGCGTCACCATGATTGATAACGATCGCGACGACCGACGCGATCAGGAGGAGAACGAACATGACCTTGCGTGAAACCGGACCGATTGCGGCGACTGTCTATCGCGGCGAAGCGATCGAGAACACACATATCGCCCATGTCGCGGTGGTTCAGGCCGACGGCCGCCTGTTGTACTCATTCGGTGATCCGTCGCGTATCACGCTGGCACGCTCCGCGGCAAAGCCGGCACAGGCTTTGGCGGTAGTCGAGACTGGCGCGCTCGAGCGATTCGGTTTCGACGAAACGGATCTCGCGCTCATGTGTGCGTCGCACAGCAGCGAGCCGCGCCACATCGAACGGACGAGGCAGATGCTGGCCAAGGCGCAGGTCAGCGAAGCCGATCTGCGTTGCGGCGGCCATCCCCCGCTGTCCGACGCCGTGTACATCGACTGGCTGAAGCGCGATTTCAAACCGGACGCGGTGTGCAGCAATTGTTCGGGCAAGCACGCCGGCATGCTGGCCGGGGCGCGTTCGATCGGCGCGGCGATACGGGGTTATGAACTGCCAGAGCATCCGCTACAGGTGCGCGTGAAGCATACCGTCGCCGAGGTATGCGACTTGCCGGACGACGCGGTGCAATGGTCGATTGACGGTTGCAATCTGCCGACGCCGGCGTTCGCTCTTGACCGACTCGCCCGACTGTTCGCGAAGCTCGCGGCTGCGGAGGACGAGGTTTCGGCTTCCTCTGCGGCTTCTTCGTCCATTGCTTCTTCCATTTCGCCACGCACGGTCGCGCTCGCACGCATCTATCGTGCGATGGCCGCGCATCCGGAGTGGGTGGCAGGCGAAGGGCGCTTCTGTACTGCCTTGATGCGGGCGTTCGATGGTGCGCTGATCGGCAAGGTCGGCGCAGACGGCAGCTACGCAATCGGCGTGCGGGCTTCCCGGCAGACTGAGCGGCTTGGGGCCAACGGTGCACTCGGGATTGCGGTGAAGGTGGAGGACGGCAACATCAGCTTGCTGTACGCAATCGTTGCTGAACTGCTCGCGCGGCTTGATATCGGCAGCCCTGAGCAACGTGCGCAACTGGGCGCGTTTCATGCACCGCGGATGATCAACACCATGGGCATCGAAATCGGCCATCTGGCATTTTCGCTTGCGCTTGAAGCGCATTCACACCGCGAGGCGTGAAGGTGTGCGGAGTGCTGTGGCCGGTTACGCGCCGTCTTTCTTGAAGCGATCTTGTATGGCCACCAGTTGATCGTCGCTGGTTGCCACGATCCACAGACGGGCGCGCTCGGCCATCAGGCGATTGTGATCTTTTAGCACGCCCATCGACACGGCCGTTTTCCACGCGACGGGTGCGGCGCGACTGGTTCTTCCCGACGGCGTGCCGACCAGCAATGCATAGGGTCCGAGGGGAAGCGAGACGAACGGCATGGCGGGTTTGACGCGCACGCGCCAGTCGATGAAGGGTGAATCGCTGAAGAGAAGCGGCGTGGGTAGACCGTGTAGCACGGTGAAGTCATAGAGCGCTAATTGTTCGCGCATGGGTGTGTAGACCCGGCGAATATCGTCGACGAGCGCCGCACGGATTTCGTCGTCGAACATTGCTTCCTGCGTGTAGTGGTCGACTGCTTGCAGCGCGTCTTGCTGGTAGGCGCTGAAGATTGCGAGGTCGAGGCAATCGTGAACGGCGCGTTGGACTTCCGCGGCGGAGCCGGCTTCTTCAGGTTTGCCGAGTTGCGCGGCGCGGAGGAAGCGCGCGAGGGCAGCGTCCTGGGTTGCGGGGCCGGTGGCCAGTGGGTCGTCGGTGGCGTCTTTGTCGAGCGGGACGTAGAGGTATTTTTCTGCTGCGAAGCGGGATTTTTTGCCATCATCGAAGGCGATTTCGCCGGTGGCGCAGTTGATGTAGCGAGTGCCGATGTGGCCGTGTTCCCACACGAAGTTTTTCAGGAAGGGGCGCAGGGGGTGGAGTGGGTCAGGGTGTTGCATTTTTTTGTTGCACTCCGTGCGGGTTGGGGTTTGGGTATGGTCACATAGAAATTGGGGTTTATGGTTTTTTTCCCTGCGGGGCGGTTTGGTTGTTTGCCTACGGCGTTGGGATTTGCTGGGGTTGTTTGCCTGCGCGGCGCTTTTTGTCAGTGATCTTAGGGCGTTGGCCTTTCCTTGAATTGTTAGTGGTTTATTAGCGTTGCCCCTGTGCGGGGCGGCACTGTAGTGGTCAAGTAATCTTGGACACCGACAAAGGAAATTGTTAAAAAAATGAAGCCTCGTGCCG
>NZ_JBNPVS010000050.1:0-70542 GCF_050434225.1 Paraburkholderia sp. GAS32
AGCACGCTCGCGGACTTCAGCAGAAAATTTGTTCGACTTGTTCATAGCTCCATTTTCTCAAGAATTGGAGCCTCCACCAAATCCGGGGCGGTTCAGTTGTCCGTTCTACATGCTGTCGTGCTTCAGTTGTAGTCCGATGCTCGCCATGTTGATATCTCGTAATTTGAGTATCGCACCTGCAGGAATCTCGCCGTGTTCGAGATAACGCCACAGCGCCATTGCGAGACGCAGTGCGAACGCCACGATACTGATCAACGCTGTTACAAAGTCGCTCGAAATGTTCTTGCAACCACCCGCAACCCACGCCTCATCATCGGCGTACGCGTGTGGGAGTTAGCCGGGAGCCCCGCCGATGCGCACTATGCAGTGACGCTGTGCCCGAAACCGTATATGCCCCGAACGGGTGTCGCATCGATGATACGGGATTCGCGCCGTTGTTCGGTCAAACCTGGGAACCTCTCTCTGCCTCATCGAAGCGCCTCGTCCGATAAATCGCGATCGAGGTGATCCAGCTGAGAACAAAAATACCGATGATGATATAGCCGAGCATGCCAAAGTTAGCGTTGAGCAAGCCAATCGCGTTCCAGACCGGCCCTGTCAGACTGAACTGCTTGGCAAGCAGACCAAGCGCCTCGATGCCGCCAATAACGACGGCGACCACAATCGAAACGAGTGTGATGGTCATGTTGTAGTAGATCTTGCGCAGCGGCTTTTCGTATGCCCAGCCATAGGCGCCAAGCATCAGGTGTCCGTCCACGGTGTCAATCAGCGACATGCCGGCACTGAAAAGCACCGGAAACACCATAATCGCCCAAGGCGACAGGCCCTTTGCCGCCTGCGTAGCCGCGATGCCAAGCAGCCCTATCTCGGTTGCGGTGTCGAAGCCGAGGCCGAACAGGAAGCCAATCGGATACATGTGCCAACTGCGCGTCACGAGAAGAAAGAGCGGGCGAAAGAGCCTCGCAATAAAACCGCGGCTGGCCAGGAGCATGTCGAAGTCCTCGTCAACGTACTCGCCCCCATTGCGTACGCGACGCCACGCACGATAGATGCCGCGCAGGATCAGCACGTTCATTAGCGCGAGGGCAAACAGAAAGAAGGACGAGACAATCGTGGCAACAATGCCGCCAATCTCCTTGAAACTGTCGAAGCGGCCCTGCATAGCGGTAGTCGCAAGCGCGATGGCGCTGGACGCGAGCACGACGACTGTCGAGTGGCCGAGCGAGAAGAAGAATCCCACGGCAACGGGCCGTTTACTTTCCTGCATGAGCTTGCGCGTGACGTTGTCAATGGCAGCAATGTGGTCCGCGTCGACAGCGTGACGCAGGCCGAAGCCATATGCGAGCAAGGCGGTACCAAGCAGCACGGGGTACGTGTGGAAGGCGGTAATTGCCCACACCCAGGCCAGGACGTTGATGGCGATCAGCATGCCATATATGCCGGACAGTTTACTCCGGACTCTTGAATCGGAGTCGCTGAAAATCTGGATGAGCCGATCGTTCATCATGAATCTCCCGGAAATGAACGTTCCGTGTCAGATGGAAAAGACCTCTGACGGAGTAACTGTCCCGTCGTGAGGCGAAAGCGGAGTTCCGCATACATCACAACGTCCGAGCAGTGTGAACTCAGTAATGCGGCGAAGGATGTGCTAGATGCATCGATCGATTTCACCCGCATATACCGTTTCGGCAGACGACAGTGAATCGTCCAGATTGCCTCACGCCTGACCGCAATCGTCCGAATGGTGCGCTGCAAGCGCTATGCAGGACTGTCAATTGGCACGCCATGCCAGAAGCTTTACCTTGGCGATCCCCAAACGCCCGGACAACGCACCCCTCAAAAGCGCGACGAGTGCGGACGTAAGATCGGCGAGCAGAGTCGATGGGAAGAGGACGACATTCCCCGCTGAACAGCAGGCCCCCGAAGACTCCATAGCCTTAAATCAGCCGAAATATGCCATTGCATAAAGCTTTTCATTTCCGGTGTACCCAGGTGGACATTGGTCTGCTCCAGCAACGTTGTGCGATGAGTGCTCGGCACCACGCACGGTTTCTTCGAGGCCTCGCCCGAACAGCCTGCCAACATGCCCGCATTGGCTAGCCCCTCGATTGCAGCCATCCAGCGGCGGCGAACTTGCATAGCGATAAAATCGGGTATGGTTTCGCGAAACTGCGTCGTTGATCTCTCCATCAGCCACTCTCTTTGCTTGTCGAACTCCCGTCAGAACGTCTCCCATTCGTTGGCCGTCGATCCATGCGATACCGCCGCCGCAACGCCGGCCGCCCTGTCAGCCGTCCACTCGACTGCTTTCGATTCTTCTCGTGCTAGCGAAACTTCGTGAACCGGGTTCCGAAGCCTACTTTGCGGGACGACCGCTCGTGACAAAGACGGTCCCGTGTCGGTAAGCCTGAACACCGATACACTTTCTTTCAGGTTCTGCGCTTGCTCTTCAAGCGAATGCGCCGCGGCCGCCGCCTGCTCGACCAGCGCCGCATTTCGTTGCGTCACTTCGTCCATCTGGATTACCGCCTGATTGACCTGCCCGATACCCTGGCTCTGGTCTTCCGATGCCGACGTGATCTCCCCGACGATGCCAGACACCTGCTTGATCGCCTGCTTCACTTCAACCATCGTCGCACCTACATCGGTCGCCTGCTTCGCTCCGTCCTGAATCATGGCTACCGACGAGTTGATCAACTCCTTGATTTCCTTAGCAGCTGATGCAGAACGCTGAGCCAGACTACGAACTTCACTGGCAACTACAGCGAAGCCCCGCCCCTGCTCCCCAGCCCGTGCCGCTTCGACAGCGGCGTTAAGCGCAAGAATATTGGTCTGGAATGCAATGCCCTCGATGACGCCGGTGATTTCAGATATCTTGCTCGAACTCCCGCTGATCCTTTCAATCGTTCCGACCATATCCTGCACCGCGTCGTTGCCAGCTTCGGCCAGGTTGGTTGCACGCGTGGCGAGCGCATTGGCCTGCCGAGCGCTGTCCGCGTTCTGCCGAACCGTCGAAGTCAGTTCCTCCATTGACGAGGCGGTCTCCTCTAGCGAGGCAGCCTGCTCTTCAGTCCGTTGCGACAGATCCATGTTGCCAGCCGAAATTTCCTGTGCGGCGGTGTTAATCGACTGCGAGCCCACTCTCACCACACTGATTGTTCGAATCAGCTTACTTTGCATCGTTTGCAGGCCGCTCATCAATTGCCCCATTTCGTCGCGCGAGTGGACCTCGACGCGCGTGGTCAAGTCGCCGTCTGCAATTGCTCGGAAATGGTCAATCGCTTGACGAAGTGGTCTGCCGATCGCCCGCTGCAGCGACCACCAAGCAAACACCGCCGCACCACTCGCGGCCAGAAAACCGGCAATGGCTATTGCAACGAACCGGTGGAAGCGGGTCTGCGCAGAATCAAACGTCGCGCGCGCAGTCGCGATCTGGATCTGACCGAGTACATCCATGCCAGTGGACACGTCGATAAACAACGACAGCGGTATTTGCAACCAGACTTCGCGGATCTTTGCAGCGTCATGGGAGGCGATCGCGCGGAACATCGGTTCAAGGCCATTCGCGACTAGCGTCTCCAACTTCGTATTCGTGTCCGCCGCACGGCGCCCTTCGTCGGATTCAGCGAATGGCAGCGTTCGATACGCATCCCACGCGTTCTTGGACGCGTTGAGCAGATCACGCGCTGTCTGTGTTTCTTTGGGAACCTCTGGGCTGGTTGGATCAAGCGCGATCCGATACAGAAACAGACGGGTCCTTGACAATGCTACGTTTGCATCTGCCAGGGCCTTTGAAGATACAAGCCGGCTGGAATACAGTTCGTTCACATCGCTGTTGCTCATTAAGACACCGCTGATCCCCATGGCACTGCAGGCTACCAGTAGTATTCCGAAAAAAATCATTACAAGGGCCAGGCGGATACGGATGCTGAGGTTCTTGAACATGGTGAGAGCAAGGGGAAATAAATTGGAAGGAGATGGCCTCAAATGCTCAACACGCAGAATTTCTGAAATGTTCCGTCCTTCAGGTAGACGTATGAGTCATTCACCGATACGTAAGCCAAGCTCCGCGACATCGAGGATGCCATGTTCGGAGAGCACCTTTTCGAAGGCCTTCAGGTAACACTCGTAGTACTGCCAGTTCGGTTGCCCTTCACACGGCGCGCGCTCCCATCCCGCTATTGTTTCGATAAGATTCTGTCGGAACGCTTCCCACTCAAAGTGTCCTTCCTTGGCCATTGCCATCGCCAGCCCATAGATCTTCCGTTCCCAGGCGCGAGAGAAGTACAATTTACCGTCGCTGCGCGGCGGCGAATCGGGATGTCCCAACATGCTGTTTGCCGCGTACTCCTCGAAATTGGTGAACATGGTGGTTCCTTAGTCCTGAGCGACGTCGTTCTTTCCATTGCCTGCAAGCGCGACACCCATCATCGACTCAGGAGTGACCAACCCTGCCAACTGCTCTTCGGTCCATCCACCTGTATGGGCGGGGCGCTCTGGCACGACAAACCAGCGAATCTGCGCACTGCTATCCCACACCTGGATGTGAGTACTGTCGTCCACTTCCACACCGAACTCTCGAAGGACCGCCCGCGGCTCCCTGACACCGCGGGCACGGAATACCGGGTCCTTGTACCAATATGGGGGAAGACCGAGGATTGGCCAGGGATAACATGAGCACAGTGTGCAGATGATGAGGTTGTGGATGCCCGGCTCGTTGGCCACAGCCTTCATATGTTCGCCTTCGGCACCATTCATCCCCTGCGGGAGCCCCATTTCAGCTATGGCCGCCGGCGTATCAGCGATCAACCGTGCTTTGAATGCGGCATCGACCCATGCCCGGGCAACGAGTCTTGCACCATTGAACGGCCCGGCGACAGTTTCAAAATGTGCCAGAACTGTGTCAACCGAATCACTACCAATCAAGCCTTTTTCAATCAGCAACGACTCGAGCGCCCTAACTTTGGCAGCGTTCTTTTCTTCACGATCATCGTCGTACGCGAATAGGTTACTCATATATTCTCCTCCGGAACTCAGGCCAGATACGCTTCAAAAAGGTCTGCATAGACCACCACGTCGGGTTCGCCTTTTCCTCGCCCCCAAAGGACCTCGCCGTCAAACGAGACACGATAGACGGGCATCGGATCCCCGATTCCGTCCAGCCCGGTATTGACAAAGTAACCATACGCGCCGGGATACACCTCGACCACTCTCCCACTCTTATTCCGCAAGTAGCCTGGCAGGCGGGTGTGGTCTACGGCTTCAGGATTCCGAACGCTTACACTGTCACCAACTGCGAAGCGTGGACTCGTCGCCCGCACTTTTAAGGGCGAGTCACCTTGCTCGAGATACCGAACAATCTGGCTCTTGAGCGCAGGATTCGGTGCGTCCGGCAGCGACACCTCGGGAGCGCTCCGGCAGTGATCAGTGCGACTTGCAAGCTCGGCCGGCGAGATGTATCCGTGGTCTACGAAGAATTGCGAAATCCCCATCAACCACTTCTCGTAGTACCGGTATTTGAAGTATTCGAAGGGTTGCATGCCCTCGGCCCCTGTCCGCAACGATGCCCATGACCAGTCCTGGCGAAACGCAGTCGTAAGAGACGCGACGGGGTAATTCGGGATCGCGCTGGCCAAATGTGCACTCTCCGCCATCATGACGGTGTGAATGCCGAAGATTCGCTTTTCCCACTCTTTCACAAAAACGCGCTTCTCAAGATTGAGGGGCCCGAGGTTCTCCAGTCCGCCCAGATGATGCTGCAACTTCATAAACGACTCCCTGATAGCAAACGTCAAACATTCAGCATTGCCTCGGCGGCGTCGGACGCGCTCGAACACGTGTGCCACCGCTCCAACAAGGCAGCACGATCCAGATGACGCCCGATGAATACCAGCTTGCTGGTTCGCGGCTCATCATCGCTCCACCGCGATCCCGGCACCGATTCCAGGAGCATATGAACGCTATGCACGTGAAATCGGCGGCGCTCCCCCCGAAGATGCAGCACCCCCTTCATTCGAAGCAGATCCTTCCCGCTCTCCTGGACAAGTGAACCCAGCCATTTCGCAACACGGCCGGGATCCAGCGCTTCGGCCGACTCCACCCCAAAGGCCTCGATGGTCTCGTCGTGCTCATGATCGTGAACAGCATCTTCATCAAGGAGGTCCGGCTCTATTTCAAGCAGATTTGCGAGGTTGAAACGGTCCACACCAAATAGCGCGACATTCAGAGTGTCCCGCTTCAGTCTCGAGATCACGGCCGTTGGATTGGCCGCACGGATGGCACGCTCCATCTCATCAACAACCACGTCGCCCACCAGATCCAGCTTGCTCAGCAGTAGCAGATCGGCGAACGCAATTTGCTCTGCAGCGATGGCGTCCGCCCTTTGCAACGCTGCGTGCGCAGCATCGACAACAGTAACGACTGACTCAAGTCGCACTCGCTCTCGCAACGATGGATCGGCGAGGAAGCTTTGGACGACCGGCGCCGGATCAGCAAGTCCTGACGTCTCGACGACGATCCTTTCAAGCGGTCGAGGCGCCTCGTCTATCAGCTTCAGAACACTGCCCACCAGGTCTGTCCTGACCGTGCAGCAGATGCATCCATTGACAATTTCGATGACAGCTTCGGGCTCGGACTCAATGAGATCCCCATCGATTCCGATTTCCCCAAACTCGTTCACTACGACACCGATGGCAATGCCGGGATTGTCTGAGATCAGTCGATTGACCAGTGTTGTCTTTCCGGCGCCGAGGTAGCCCGAAACGATCGTGACCGGGATTTTCTTAGAAGACACGAGTGATTCTCCTGGAACGGTTGACTCGAC
Organism: Paraburkholderia sp. GAS32; assembly: GCF_050434225.1. Classification (NCBI taxonomy): domain Bacteria; kingdom Pseudomonadati; phylum Pseudomonadota; class Betaproteobacteria; order Burkholderiales; family Burkholderiaceae; genus Paraburkholderia; species Paraburkholderia sp. GAS32. The sequence continues at coordinate 6,824 of NZ_JBNPVS010000050.1, forward strand.
CAAACGAGCACCTAATTCTGAATGTCTCGCCCGCGCGTCTCGCGAACCAGTAGCGCACCAATGATGAAGGTCGTGGCAGCAACGCCCACCGTGTACAGCAAACCAGCAAAGATGTCGCCTGTTCTGAGTACGACGGCCGTCGCGATGAATGGAGCAAAGCCACCAATCCATCCATTGCCGAACTGCAACGACACCGACACTCCGCTATAGCGAAGGTGTGTTGGAAACAGCTCGACCAGGAACGCACCTAGTGGGCCGTAGACCATCGTTGCAAGAACGACCAAGGCGAATAGAAGCGCCACCATTGCTGGCGCATTTACTCTGGAAGGGTCCGCCTTTGTCGGCAACCCTGCCCTGACAAGGATGGCCTTCAACTGGGCCTCGTCAAAACCCGGCACTCGCGCTCCGTTGACGACTACGGACATTTCACTGCCGCCTTGCGCCACGGTGTAAGGCACCGCATTGGCCGACAGCAATGCTTTAGCGCGCTCACAGGGCTTCGTGGCCTTAGGGTTGAAGATCTGACCAATCAAGGACTGTGTTGCGTGACAATCGCCGCCTTCAATCACAACAGACGTATGCTGGCGAAACTCGGTCAGCGCCGGATTTCCGTAAGCGGCCAATCCGTGGAAGATCGGTACGAAGAGCACGGCGGACAGCAAGCATCCCGACAACATCACCCACTTGCGGCCGATCCGATCCGATAGCGCTCCGAATATCACGAAAAACGGGGTGCCAAGAACCAATGCGATGGTCAGGTAGAGATAGGCTGACTGATAGTCCAGTTTCAGGGTCGCCGTCAGGAAGTAGAGGCTGTAGAAATGGCCCGTGTACCAAACAACTGCTTGGCCTGATACCGCACCAAAGATTGCGACCAGGACGAGTTTCAGCGTCTTCCTGTCACCCAGGGTATCGCGGATCGGATTCTTCGATTGCCTCCCGTGAGCCTTCATTTCCGCAAAGACAGGAGACTCTCCGAGCTTGAGACGGATATAGAGTGAGAGCACCAGCAGCGCGATCGACAGCAAGAACGGAATACGCCACCCCCATGCAGCAAACGCTGCATCGGGCATCAGAGAACGAAGACCCATGATTACAAGCAGCGAGAGAAGCAACCCGATAGTGCCGGTTATCTGCAACCAGCTTGTCATGAGGCCACGATTGTGGACCTGCGCATGCTCAGAGATGTACGTTACGGCGCCGCCGAATTCGCCCCCCACGGCCAGGCCCTGCAGCAGGCGAAGAATGACGAGGACAACCGGCGCTACCCATCCGATCGCTTCGTACGTAGGCAACAGGCCGACCACTGCAGTCGACAGACCCATAATGAGCATGGTCACGAGAAACGTGTACTTGCGCCCGATCGTGTCGCCAAGCTTGCCGAATACAATGGCACCAAAGGGGCGCAAGACGAACCCCGCGCCGAACGTCGCGAGCGAAGCGAGGATTGCGGCAGATTCATTCCCCTTGGGAAAAAAGAGTGTCCCGAAGAAGACGGCAAGACTGCCGTAAATGAAGAAGTCGTACCATTCGAACACGGTACCCAGCGCTGCAGCCAGAACAACCTGGCGCAGCCTTTGAGTCCCAGTCTCAACCGGCTGGCCGGCAATGACTCCAGTGGACATAGTGAGAGCTCCGATCGCGTGATGCCGGCTTTAAGCCGGGGAACCGAGAAATGTCCGAAGCGCGGCATTGAACTCCGCCGGCTTTTCGAGCATAGGGAAATGCCCGGCACCAGGCATGAGTAGCAGCGACGCGTCTGGTATGCCTTTGGCCAAGGCGCGGGATTCACTGGGAGGGGTGATGACATCCTCTTCGCCGCATACGACCAAAGTGGGGACCCCGATGCGTTCCAGACTGTCCCGAGTGTCGGCGCGATTAAGCGAAACAATGGCAATGCGAGCCACATGCCCCGGCGTTTGTACAACCTCCCGTCGAGCGAACTCCAGGAGCGCAGGACTGGCTTCAGCGGCGAAGGATCGATCGATGACGTCCTGGCTCGCCTTTTGAACGCCGTGGAGGGCAATGGCATCCAGCACATTGCTTGCGTCAACGTCTGCGCCAAGCCCGTGCGGCGTCGCTCCGACGAGGACCAATTTCTTCAGCAAACCACCATGCTTCAATGCAAAGCGTTGCGAGATTGTCCCGCCCATGGATAGCCCGACCAGAACGGCATCATGCAGCCGCAACGCGGCAAAGATATCGTGCAGGTCATCAACAAACGCGTCCATCGTGTATGCCCGCTCCACTGGAGCAGGCGAGATACCATGACCTGGGAGGTTTACGGCGACCACCAGAAAGTCCTTGGCGAAGACCTCGACCTGCTCGCGCCAGAACTCACTTGTGGTAGTAAACCCGTGGCAAAAAACGAGAGGAGTACGAGATTCGCCGTCGTCCCACACCCATACTCGCGCATCTCCAATTGCGACCAGCTTTCTGCGGATCATCTTGCTTGCACCTCGTTGTAGCGCCGCGTGGCGCGTTAAAACAAATCCGGCCATTCATGCACCGAATGTCTCCGGCCAGGTTTTCGCAACGAATGTGCCATGAGCGCGATTTTTGTACGGGATCCACTCAAGCGACTGAAATTAAAGGGAATTTTCTCGAAAATCAATCAATGATCTCGGTTGCGGTTCGCCGTTCCGAAGCCTAAAATCTCAAAGCTGAGACGGCAGGCGTCTCACAACTGAGAATTAACATGCCATTCCCTCACCTAACCGGATCGAGCCTGGATAGGGCTACGTTCCTTGAACTCGTTTTGGACCATGTTTCTGACTGCCTGGTGGCGGTGGATACGGAGGGACTGGTCGTCCTGATAAACGCACCGTACTGCAAACTTCTTGGTGGAAACCCGGACGACTTCATCGGTCGGCACATCACTGAGGTGGTGTCGCCGCACACCCGCCTGCACCGGGTTGCTCGTGGAGAGGAAGTCGCGGCCGCTGTCCCATTGGAGGTCCGGGGGTGCAAGCTGATAGCACGGCAGGTCCCTGTGCTCCAGGAAGGCACGATCGTGGGTGCGGTGGGGCTCGCGCTGTTCTCGAACTATGAGTTGCTGAAGAAAACGTACACCATGGCGTTTGACTCCAGCATTGCCCTCCAGAACAGTCGGACGGGCTGGAGCGCGCAGTACAGGATGGCCGATATCCTTGGCACCGGCCCGGCGATGGAAGCGCTGCGCGCTGAGCTCGCACTAGCGGCCAGCCACAGCCTCCCCACGTTGATCGAAGGCGAGACGGGTACCGGCAAAGAACTCGCAGCGCAGGCAATCCATAACGCGTCAGATCGGGCTCGTGGCCCCTTCGTTTGGATCAATTGCGCGTCGATACCCGAACAGCTCATCGACGCCGAGCTTTTCGGCTATGAAGCAGGAGCGTTCACGGGTGCATCGGCAAGAGGAAAACCCGGCAAGTTCGAGCTGGCAGCGGGCGGCACCATCTTCCTTGATGAAATTGGAGACATGCCCATGTCGCTGCAAGCGAGCCTGCTCCGTGCCCTGCAGAGTCAAAGCATCGTCAGGGTTGGGGGTACGTCACCCATCGGAATTAACGCCCGCGTCATTGCCGCAACCAATCGTCAACTCAGCGAAGCCGTACGGCAAGGCAAGTTCAGGGAGGACCTCTATTATCGGCTCGCTATGTTCACCGTTTCTATCCCACCACTCCGCGAACGGGATGACCTTGAAGCTTTTATTGATCAGCTCCTGCCAAAGCTTGCGTCACGGCATGGGCTGCATCGTCGGAACCTGCCGCCTGCCCAGCGCGCAGCGCTTGCCGAATACCCATGGCCCGGCAATGTGCGGCAGCTTGAAGGGGTATTGTTAAGGCTACTCATGACCGGAAAGGTCACGCTGCCGGAGCTGCCTGACGATCCAACCAATGCCTCTTCCTTTCAGGGCAGAGGTGCCACTAGCAATCTGAATCTGAGCGAGCACCTCGCTCAGGAGAAGAAACGCCTTATTAAAGAGGCATTGGAGCGCTGTGACCACGATCGCACTCGGGCAGCAGAACTGCTTGGTATCAGTCGGGCGTCGCTCTATCGTGAGCTTTAGACAGCCGCATCACTCGTCAAACCGTAAGTGGCTTGTATCGAGCCACGCTCTTCGATTCTGCCTGCGTGGCCGTGCTTCGCTTTTCGTAACGTAACCCGCGCACCATCAACGGATCAATTAACCTGGATGCCCGATGGTTAGCCTCGGTGAAATTCCAGACTTTGGGCTTGCCCCTGCGGGTCGAGGAACGGAATCCAGGTGGAATTTGTAGCGGTCGATTCTGGCTGCCTCAAAAACGCATCAACTTCACCGCGTTTGCGTATAAGCTATCGCTGGCAAGGCCATCAATCGAAGTCGATCTTCGTGATAAAACGTCTACTTCCATGCCGGTATTGGAAGTATTCGCCTGTCGGGTTACAGCAAGCGCCTGCACTCGAGTATCCCTAATTCCTGCATTCGCGAGGAAGCTCGCAGTGCAAAACGACCCGCCTCCGAACTCAAGCCCCCGGCCACGGGCTTTGAAATGTGGCCGCGATACTGTGCTGAATGGCAGCCTCCGGCTACTCTGCCTTGATCCCCGAAGCCTGAACGAGGCGGAACAGTTGCCGCACCATTTGTTGCGCATTGGATCGCCTGCGCACCGCCCGCTGCCCGGGGCATTCGCGGCCTGCTGTCAATTGTGCAGGCGTAATGTCCCCAAGCTTCATCTAAACGTGTGGCGACGTGTTCGGAAGGCCGACAAACGAACGACGCCGCGCGGTGCAGTTCGCCTTCGACAGCAAACGCTATGAAGGACTTGAGGGGGACACTCTAGCGGCAGCCCTCCTCTCCAATGGAATCGATATTGTCGGACGCGGCTTTGTGCTGCAAAGACCGCGCGGCATCGTAGGAGCTGGCGTCAAAGAGCCGAATGGCCGCGTGCAACTCGAGGCATGGGAGTTCGACGACCCCAACGTCCCCGCGACGATGACGCCCCTGTCTCCGGGCCTGCACACGACCAGTCAGCACGCGTAGTCGTATGCGCAACGTGATGTAGTCGGCATCATGGACTACTTCACCGGTCTGCTTCCGGCTTCGCTCCACAAGTCAGTGACGAAGCCGAACTGGCGTTTCTACAAGCGTTGCCGACTGCCTGTTCAAACAGCTATTCCTGAAACATCCCACTCTCCATCCAGGTGTTGCGGTTCAATCGTCGGCCAGCGCGCGCGTGATCAGCGCGTCAATAGTGCCGTCGTGCCGGAAGCCACCCTCGACTGCGCGATGGTCGATCAACGGCGGCTGACGGCCAAACAGCTGTTCAATCGCCTCGTCGGGGGCATAGTCGATAGGCGCCGCCCCGAATCGATGAACCAGCGCGCCGACAATCGCCCCGACTTCCAATCGCAGCATGGGAGGCGCCCAGACGCGCTCGGCGTGCAGGCCATCGGCAGGTATACGCGCGGCATGCAGCAGGTTGTCGACACAACAGGCACGCGACATCCACCATGCAGTCGCCGACGGCGACACCGGACACGTATAAGGCTGGCCGAGTTGCGCCGCACGAAAGATCGCGCTCATGAAGGCCGAGCCATGCCCGGTCGACAGACCCGGCCGCGCCACAATCCCCGGTAGGCGCAGCGAACGGCCATCCAGCCTGCCGCGGCGCGTCCAGTCGGAAAGGATCTGCTCGCCGACCAGCTTGTGCACGCCGTAACTGGTCGTCGGCCTCGGAAGCGTCTGCTCGTTCATCTGCGGCGGCAGCGACGCACCATATACGCCCACACTGCTGGCGAATACGACCTGTGCCACGCCCGCATGCCCTTTTGCCTGTTGCGCGAGCCGCTCGAACAGCGCCAGTGTGGCGTATAGATTGATGCGGTCGCCCAGCGCATGGTCGGCTTCGGCCTGAGCACCGGGCACGCTCGCCAGATGAAAGACAATGTCGATGGTTTCCGACAGCAATGAGTCGAGCGTATGCGGCGCACCGAAATCACCGGCGATGGCACGGACGCGAGCGTCCGCAGGAACTGCGTCGACTTTCTGGTCGACGAGCAGCAGTTCCGTCACGTCGCCGGCGCAGGCGACGCCTTCACGCAATAACCGCCGAACCAGCGCGGCACCCACGAAGCCGTCGGCGCCCGTTACCAGAACTCTCATGGTTTCGCCTCGCCTTTGCTCGCAATCGCCGCTGGCACAACACGCTGATCGATTACACCGAAGGGCACCTCACCGTCCTCGTCACGCGCTGTCATCCTGACCCGATCGCCGAAGCGCATAAAGGCAGTTCTGGCTTGTCCTTCGTCGAGAATCTCGATCACCCGCCGCTCGGCAATGCACGCTGACCCTGCCTTGCGGTCGACATTTGACACCGTGCCCGATCCGATAATTGTCCCCGCGGACAAGCGGCGCGTTCGAGCCGCGTGCGCGATGAGTTCGCCAAAGCCAAAGTTCATCTCGCCGCCACTCGGTTGTCCGAACCACTGCCCGTTCCACTCGACATGCAATCGCAGATGCACGCGCCCGTCTCGCCACTTCGTTCCCAGTTCGTCAGGCGTGACCGCAATGGGCGCGAAACTCGTTGAAGGCTTGGCCTGCAGGAACCCGAAGCCGCTCCTCATTTCCCGCGGTCCGAATCCGCGCAGGCTCCAGTCGTTGATTTGCACGACGAGACGAATATGGTCCAGCGCGTCGGTCGCCGACGAGCCCATCGGTACACCGTCGACTATCACGCCGAACTCCCCTTCGAAGTCGATGCCGTCGTGCTCGTCAGGTAGCGGGACATCGTCTGTCGGACCCAGGAAGTCGTCGCTTGCACCTTGATACATGACCGGCACCGTGTCGAATTCGGGAATCGGTGCCGTGTTGAATGCACGTTCCATCAGGCGACCGTGGTTCAGGAACGCAGAACCGTCGCACCATTGAGGACTGCGCGGCAATGGCGCGGCGCATGCAGCCGGGTCGAACGCGAAGACTTCAGCCGCATGGCCATCATTCAACTCTTCGTAGAGCGTTTGCAACCGCGGCGCCACCCCCACCCACTGTTCGATCGCATCGAGCAAGGTGTCGGCTATACCGCGCGCCTTCACGGCGTGACGAAGGTCCCGCGAGACGACCAGCAGCGTGCCGTCGCGATGACCACGCAGAGTGGCAAGTTTCATCGCGTTTCAGCCTCCACGGTTGTATTAAGAGCGGAAGCAACGGCGCTGTCATGGGCCCCGTCGACTAGGACGAACAACATCCGGCACACCCGGTTCGAGCGGTTGGCCCACGCGTGATTGGTCCCGCGTTGTATCACGACGCTGCCGGGCTGGAGCGTCACTTCCCCCTCGTCGAGAATCAGCGTCATTTCGCCGTCGATCACGACACCGTAGTCGATCGACTCGGTGCGATGCATGAGCGGATGCGGAGAATCCCGTTGCACCGTCGACACATTGGCGTCTCCCGTCTCGCTGAACGCGGCGTGCATCTTCGACGCGCCGTGCGCGAGAAACTCCTGCGTATCCGGTGGTATGTCGACAAAACGGAAGCGCGTACCCTGGTTCGGCGGCGGCAGCATCAGGGGGCCGGCGGTTGGGTCCGGCCCGTTGTCCACGCAAGCCGGGCTGCCTGCGGTCGACCAGACTTCATGGAATAGCGTGCCCGGAATGGCCTGGATTTCGACGACGGTCTGCAATGGACCATCCGACGCGACGACGGCGCGTCCGCGCGCGTCGTGGCCCGTGACGATCCGGCGAATGGGTGACAAGCTCATGTCGTTACCTCATCAAATATTGCAACGGCGCGGGTCCAGCCGGCCGACGCGCCACGAATCTTGTGCGGGAAACAACTTATGGTGAACCCATGCGGCGGCAGCGCTTCGAGGTTGTGCAGCTTCTCGAGATGGCAATAGCCGATGTCGCGGCCCGCTTTGTGGCCTTCCCAGATCAGCGAGACGTCGCCGGTCTCGGCGATCTTCTTCGCCGTGTAGGAGAAAGGCGCATCCCAGCTCCATGCATCGGTGCCTGTCAGCCGTACGCCGCGCTCCAGCAGATACATGGTGGCCTCGTAGCCCATCCCGCAACCGGCGTTGACGTAGTCGCGATGTCCGTAGCGCGAACCCGCGTGCGTGTTCACGACGACGATGTCGAGCGGCTCCAGTTCATGGCCGATCCGCGCGAGTTCCTTCTCGACATCGGCGGCGGTAGCGACATAGCCGTCCGGGAAATGTCGAAAGTCGAGCTTCACGCCCGGCTGAAAGCACCACTCGAGCGGGACCTCGTCGATAGTCGTGGACGCCTTCGGGCCACCGAGGCTCGCGTCCATCGTGGAATGGAAATGCCACGGCGCGTCGAGGTGCGTGCCGCTATGCGTCGTCAACGTGACCCATTCGGCCGCGGCGGCTTCGCCGTCCGGGAAGTCTTCGACCTTCGTTCCCGGCAGCATGGCCAGGAATTCGCCCACGGTGTCCGCATGTCTCTGGTAGGTGATTTTCGGTGCGAGCGGCGGCGGGTCGGACAATACGTCGTTTTCGAGGTAGATCGAAAGATCGATGAATCGGCGATTCGGTTTCATGCGGCACCCCTCGTGTTGCGTGCGCGCTGCGGAAGCCGGGAAAAGCAGAAGATCGCGATCGCAGCAACCGCGACCGCCGCCATACCGAGACTGCCGTAGCCGAAGTGCTTGACGAGGGTGCCGCCAAGAATCGGCCCGATGGCGGCGCCCGTCATGAGCATGGCGGGCGTAGCCGCAACGGCACGGCCGGTCCTGTCGAGCCGCGCGAGTATGCCGAACGCGAAGGTATGACTGAAGATCATCACCGCCGCAAATACCGAGGCGCATACCGCATACGGCGTGAAGGTGCTGCTCTGCGTGAGCGTCACCGCGATGACGGCCTGTGCCAGTGGTCCGCACTGCACGACTCGCACGCCGGGTAGGCGCGATTCGAGGAAGCCCGCGAGCGGCGCGGGTATCAGGTTCACGAGACCCAGGGCGATGAGCACACCGGTGACAGCGGAGAAACCAAAGCCACGATCGAGTCCGATGCGCTGCATGAAGGCAAACACCATGGCCTGCGTCAGTCCCATGCAGGCAACACCGATCATGCCGAACCAGACAGCCCGGTCGAGTCGCGACTCGGCGCTCGCCGCACCGGTATCGCGTGAGCGGGTCGCCGGGAACGCTGCCGCGGACATGAACGCGGCGACGGCCATGATGCCGGCGAACACGTGAAAAAGCGCCCTGCCGCCATGAGCCGCAATTAAGCCCGGCGTGATGCCGAGAAAAGCGACGGCGAAACAACCCAACGACAACCCAGCTATCGCGAAGAGCCGGTGCGGGTTAAGACTGCGGCCAATGGTTCCGTGCGTGACGCTCAGACTGCTTCCGACAGAAAGCCCGGCCACGAGATGCAGGCCGGCCATCAACTCGTAGCGTTCGATCGCCGCGGTCACGGCGAAAGCGACGGCGGCGACAGCAAAGCCGGCCAACGCAATGAAGCGCGCCTGCAGGCGGTTCAGGCGCGGTGAGAGGAACACGCTGCTCGCGACCGCGCCGACCAGAAACAGTGTGGCCAGCGAGCCGGCCTGCTGCGGGTCAAGATGATAGTCGCCTATCAGGGTGCCCACCCAAACCGGCAGAGCGACCAGGTCCACCATGCCGGCGCAGTGCGCAACCAGCAGCGCCAGCACGCCAAGGCCGCCGTATCGCGCCGCCACGGGAGCGCCAGCTTGCGCGGCCAGCGGTTGCGCGGCATCCGCTGTGATGTTCTGTACCATTGCTCGTCTCCTTCGCCTCAGATTGGTTGTGCCAGGCTCATGAGCGTCTCTCGCATGATCTGGGCGTGTTCTGCCTTGTCGCCTCCGCAAATCTCGATTTCGCCAAGCCGGCCGGAGTTTTCCACGACAATGCGGCATCGCTCCCAACGACGCGCCTGGAACGCACGCAAGGCCGCGTCGAGCGTCGCGCCGCGCCCCAGTTCCTCGGCGAGGACAATGCCGTCCTCGACGCCGATGCCCGCTCCGGCAGCCATATGGGGTGTCGTGGCATGCACCGCATCACCGACTAGCACCACGCGACCCGCAAACCACGGTTGCGGCACGAGCAACCGTTCCAGCGGCCGGTAGATGACCGTCGAATGCGGGCCGATCTGGTCACGGATGGCCTGCACCAGAGGTGCGCTGAAATGCGCCAGCAAATGGCGCAGCATCTGCGGCCAACACTGCGGGTCGACGCGCTCGTTGGTCGGACGATCCTCAGTGACGAAGACGTACATCTCGTCGTGAGACACGGGATTCACGCCAGCCTTTACCTTGTGCCCCATCCACATCGTGGCGCATGTGATCTCCGCCGGGCGCGGCACGACTGCCCGCCAGATGCCCTGACCGGTATAGCGCGGCTCAGGCGCGTCAGGAAACACGGCTTGCCGGACTTTCGAGTAAAGGCCATCGGCGCCGATGACGAGGTCATACATGGCCTGCGTACCGTCGGTCAGCGTCACCTCGACGCCGTCGTCCCGTTGCACGATTTGAGAGAACGTGCAGCCCAGGCGCACGTACACACCCGCCGCTCTCGTCGCCTCGGCAAGAATGTCGGCCAGTATCGGTCGCATGATCGCGCCGCCGCCCGGAACGTCCGGTCCCGCCACACGAGGCGTCGGCAGTTGCCCCAACGGAGCGCCGCTCGACGCAAAGAGGTTGACGCCGTCGCCGCAGTAGCCGCGCTCCATCACTGCTTCGACGACGCCGATCGTTTTCAGCGCACGCAGTGTCGGACCGCCGATGCTGATGCCGGCGCCATAGGCGCGCCACTCGCGATCGATCTCCACGAGATCGACCTTCAGCCCCTGCTTTGCGCACTGAATAGCAGTGGCCATGCCGGAAAAGCCGCCTCCAACTATGAGGACATGCCGAATGGAAGTCATGCTGACGTCTCCTGATTTCATCTGCCGCTCGCGATCGTCATACGCGGGCGCGTTTTCTGTTTTCAAATGTCGTGCGGCCGTCGTGCAGCCACGCACTCACGGTCGCACTTTTTCGCCCCCGGCTTCGTCGCACGTCGGCGCGGAGTCCGGAGGCATGAATACGTATACGTCGCCGTCTTCTGTCACTGCCGTATCAAACCGCGTCAACCGCCGGCCGAGGCACGGCCCCATCAGGCACTCACCGGTGGCAATGTCGAACTGCGCCCCGTGCGCGTGGCAGACGATTCGCGTGCCGTCGCCGTTCAGATAGGCGTCCTTGCGCCACGCCATCGGCGTGCCGCCGTAATGTGGACATGCATCCAGATACGCAAACACCCCATCGCCGCGGCGCACGAGCAGCAAGGTATCGCGCCCCTGTCCGCCGGGATCGAAGCCTCGCGACCCTGGGTCGTCGAGGTCATCGAATCGGGCGAGGCGAACCGGCAACACGGCAAGTGACATGACGGCGCCTCGTGCTAACCGGTAACCTTCGCGGCAGCCTCCGCCGGTGCAGCGGGAGGACCGCCCGGCGCCCATTTCTCGCGATGCTGGAACAGGAACAGTTGCGAAGCATCCGCACCCATCGGCACCGTCCGCGCAGTCCAGCCATCGTCGTGCAGGTCCATGTCCGCGTCGTACTCGACGTGGCAGCCCAACGGGCTGTTGAAGTACCAGAACCAGTTCGATCCGAACCGATGACGCCCCGGCCCCCAGAACGACTGGTAGCCCTTCTCGACGAAACGCGTGCCGGCTTGCAAGACCTCGGTGGGTCCGCCCATATGGAAAGTGAAGTGCTCGCAGCCTTTCATGAACGGCGGCGTCTGGATCATGAACAGCGTGTGATGATCGAGCGTGCCTGCCGGCCGCAGGAATGGCCCAACACCTGCGAAGCGGTCCGAGCAGCGAAAGCCCAGACGTTCTACGTAAAACGCTTCGGCCTTGTCAGCGTCGGGCACGAAATAGACGACGTGGGACAGCGAGCGAGGCGTAAGGTCTGCGTTCTCGTCGACGCCGACCACGTTCGGTCCTCGCTGCGCGGGCGCGCCGGGTGCATTGATGGGTTCCGCGGGCAACGCGAGCGAACGCCTGGCGGTGATCTGAAAGCCGAGTGCAAACCCCATGTCGTCGGCCGATTCGATCGACCCGTCCGGAAGCTGCCGTACTTCGCGGTCCCGCCGCAGTTCCACCGCGATGGCGTTCAGCGTTGCGGCATCGGCCACGCCATAGGTAGTCTTGCGCAGCATGCTCCCCGTGGCGAGCGCGGGAGGTAAAGCCGGGTCGTCGGCACGCCTGATTTCGATTGCGGTGCCATCGAGCGCTTCGAAGCGGCCGCCAGCCTCATCCGCACGGATCGGCACGAGACCGTAGTCGAGAAGGTACTGGTTGCAGCTTGCCACGTCGTCCACGCCGAAGACGAGCGTATCGGGTCCGATGATGTTCATGAGCGCGAGTTCAAGTTAAAGGAATGGGTCAGAGAGCGGTACGTCCGCCCAGCGTTTCGGCCACCCAGTCGGCGATGTAGTGGCCTGCGTTGATCGAGTTGTCGAAACTGGAGTGCTGGACGCCGCCTTCGCGATCGGTAAAGATCTTGAGTTCGCGCTTCGGACTATTGACGAGCTGCTCGTAAGTCCGGTGCGCCCACGTCACGGGGATCTGCGAATCTTTCTCCCCGTGTGTCACGAGAAACGGCACCTTGATGCGATCGAGCACATCGTCCAGGTGAACGTTTTCCGCGATCTGCATGAACTCGTCCACGTCCTTCGCACCCCACACCCAGCAAACGTGACTCCAGTAGTGCGGCACGGGAAAATTGCCTTCGCGCTGCAGGCGCTTTTTCTGAACGTCGCGCCAGTCGTGATTCGCACCCCACACGACACCGCAAGCGAAGCGCGGCTCGAACGCGACGGCGCGCGGGCAGTAATAGCCGCCGAGTGACACGCCTTCCATGCCGATGCGCTTGTGATCGATGTCGTCGCGCGTCTCGAGCCAGTCCACGATCCTGCTCGCCCACACCTCGGTGTTGTACACGGCGTGCAGGCCTTCGAGGCGCAGCGCCTCGCCCGTGCCGGGCTGGTCCACGATCAGCGACGACACGCCGCGCGCCGCCAGCCACGCCGGCAGCCCGACGAGGTATTTCATTTCCTTCGTGGAATCGAGTCCGTTGACCTGAACCAGCAACGGACTACGCGCGCTGGCGCCCTTCGCCTTCACAAGCAGGCCGGAAAGGTGGCCGCTGCCGTACGGAATCGCCACGCGCTCGCAGTTCTCGCCGAGGAGTTTCACGCCCTTCGCGAACGTCTCGAGCGAGCGCCGGTAAAGATCGATACGCGCCGGAGCATCATGCGCCAGCAGCCGTTCGGCGGTAATCAGATAGATCGCAGCCCGCTTGAACTTTTCACCGGCCGATAGCAGCCGGCCGTGTGCCTCGTCTTCGCTCGCGAGATCGCAGAGGCGCTCGGCCATGCTCGACCACACCTGCCTGAAGGCGCGGGTTCCTTCGGCGTCGGGCTGCTTCGAGGCCTCCTGCAAGGGCGCACACATCTGTTCAATTTCACCGATACGCGCCCCCATCTCGATGGCGAGATCGACAGACAGGTTCCAGACGTAGTTCGTGGGAAAGTAGCGAAACATGCAAGTCCTTCAGAGTTCTATTAGTAGCCGGCAGCAGGTCCCGGCGGTTTGGCCCACAACGGAATCGCGATGTTCAGCCAGATCGCGTTGCTCTTCGAGGTGTTGGCCGCATAGAGGCCCTGCTGATAGTTGAGGTTGATGTTGAATTTGCCCGCGTCGTAGACGATCGAAGGACCGAGTGCGAGAGTCTTCGCCCGATTACCGCCGATTACTGAACCGTTCTGCCGGTCGTCCGTGTACTGGTTCAGGTATGCGCCGACAAGGCCCAGCTTCCATTTGCCGATATTCCATCCGGCCTCGAATTCGCCCACGTATGCCGTGCCGGACCGATAGCCCGTCTCGCCGTTTTCGCGATTGATCAGCAGGCGGTTGGCGACGCCCAGGTCGATACCGTTGGGATCGTTGTAGCGCAGCGAGACCACCGGTTGCAGCGACAGGTATCCCACCGACACGCTTGGCTTCGACGGGCTGTACGAACCTGTCTCGAAGGCAAAGTCAAAACCGCTGGTGAACGTCAGATGCCGCGCCAGGCTCCAGCTCAGAAGCACGGGAGTCAGCGTGATGTTGGACAGGCCATTCTGGGTGCCTTGCTGGCCGGCGATATTCGTATGCAGCGATACGACCGGCAGGACGAGCTGCGTGTACACATTGGCGCCGAGCACGGTGAACGGGTACGAGGCAAGCAGGCGCGTCGTCGCCGAAAACGCAGACGTATGAAACGGAACCGGCAGCTTCTCGCCGTTGTTGCCGTAAAGCCCGTTGGAAAAGCTGTAATTGAATTGCTCCAGCGCGAACAGTCCGGGGATGGGCGGCATCTCCGCGATGTTCGTGCCCACCGCGCCTGCCGGATAAGGAGAAACCCCGCCTTCGAGAGCACAGGCGTTATTCGAACCGAGCGCAGCAAACATCGTGCAGCCTACGGAAGCGGCGACGGCCGCAGCAAATCTTCTACTCAATTTCGTCTCCTCATCGCCGACGCCTCATGGGCACGTCGGACATGTCTTTTATCGTTCAATGGGCGCAGCGAGACACAATTACGGTCGCGTCAGCACTGTCAGCATCCCGATATGCGCAACCTGATTCCGGTCGTGTTGGGATGGCGTTTAGATTAAGATGCACTCGTGTAGCACTCAAATGGATTGCATCCATTCGCTATATGGGCGGCCTGAATACTTTCGGGAGAAACCCTAATGCCGGCCCATGCAGCCGCGTACGGGTACCCGCATTGGGAGACGATATTGAACGGAGACGGCGCGCATGCGCTTCAACAAGCTCGATCTGAATCTGCTCGTGGCGCTCGATGCTTTACTGACTGAAGAAAGTATCAGCCGGGCGGCCGAGAAAATTCACCTGAGCCAGTCCGCCATGAGCAACGCGCTTGCGCGGCTGCGCGAATACTTCGACGACGAGTTGCTCGTGCAGGTCGGACGCAGGATGGAGCCGACCTCACGCGCCGAAGCGCTGAAAGACGCCGTGCGCGACATCCTCGTTCGGGTCGACGCGACGGTCGACGCTCAGCCGGAGTTCGTTCCCTCGCAATCGAACCGGCTTTTCCGGATGCTGGTTTCCGACTACACGATGATGACGCTCATGCCGCACGTACTGGAACTCGCCTATCGGCAGGCGCCAGGCATGCGCTTCGATTTGCGGCCTCAGGTCTCCAACCCGCAACGCGTGCTTGAGCGCGGCGAAGCGGACCTGCTGATCATTCCCAAGGACTTCTGCTCGACGGAACATCCGTCGGAAATGTTGTTTGAAGAATCGTTCTGCTGCGTGTTGTGGAACGAAAGCAACCTGGCGAGCGGCGACATGACAGCCGAACGATATATGGCATCCGGTCACGTGGTCGTCCATCCTGGTGACGGTATTGCGCTCGAAGATACGTTCATGCAACGACTCGGCATCATACGGCGCGTCGAGGCGAGCACGTTCAGCTTTCTGTCCCCGGCGCACCTCGTGGTCGGCACGCACCGTATCGCGACGATGCATATCCGGCTCGCGAGGCAAGCTGCGCGCTCCTTGCCGGTGACCATGCGCAGCATGCCGGTGACAATGCCGAAGATGGAGCAATGCGTCCAATGGCACAAGCATCGCACGTCGGACCAGGGAATCGGGTGGGTACGCACGCTTCTGAAAGAAGCAGTCCTCGCGATGGACAGCGCGTCGGCCACCGCGGCATGAAAACGATCGTCAGCAGAAAGCGCACAGCGAGCACGAAAGTGGACGTGCAGTCCGCTCCCGATGCGCCGTCCATTCTCGACCCACGATGGCTGGTATTCGTGCGCGTGGCTGATCTGGGCAGTCTCAGCAAGGCAGCCATCGCGCTCGACATGCCCCAGTCTCTCGTCAGCCGGAACATTGCGCTGCTGGAGCAGCAATGCCGCGAGCGGCTCTTTCGCCGCACCGGCCGCGGCGTCGTGCTCACCGACTTCGGCGAATACGTGCTGCCGCGCGTCTCGCATCTCGCTGAAGAGGCAGACGCGCTTGCCGACGACATCCGCGGCGCGCGCGGCCAGCCGACTGGCGAGGTGCTGGTGGGGTTGCTGCCGTCGGCTGTCGATCAGCTCGCCGGTTCGTTGTTCGCGTCAGTGAAAAAGGAACTGCCGGGCGTCAGGCTTCACCTTGTCGAAGGTGCGAGCGCCCAGCTCGAGGAGCAGCTCCACGAAGGCCGCCTCGACATGGCCGTGGTCCTGCGTGAGGATGAGGCGACCATCAAGGACGCTCATGTGCTTGCCAAGGTTCCGCTCAATTTGGTCGGCCGCCGCGAAGAGCCGTTGGTCGACAAGATGAACTTTCCGCTCGCCGGACTTTCCGGCATACCGCTCATCGTACCGGGCCGTCCCCATCCGTTACGCGGACGTCTCGATCGGCTGGCTATCGAGCACTCGCTGACGTTGCAAGTGGCCGTCGAAGTCGATTCAGTGCGTTTGCAGTACGAGATTGTCGCCGCAGGCGGCGGTTACGCGATTGCCTCGGTGCTGCCGGGCCGGCTCGATCCACGCCTGGCCTCTTCGCGAATAGTCAGTCCCATGCTGGAACGCTTCGTGGTACTCGTGGACACGCCACGCCGTCCGCACACGCGAGCCACTCGTGCGGTTCGGCGTTTGATAGAGCGCCTCGATGCATTTGCGCAGAATATCTGATCCTGTTATCGACAGAATGGATAACTGGTTTCGACGCTGAGCAGTACACGCAGCCGGACGTGGTCCCTATAGTGCGATGGTTATCAACACCAACGCCCACACCATGTCCGAGACCCGGTCGAGCGACGCCCTTCCCCCGACCCTTTTCCTGAGCGATGCGGATGTCGCGTCCCTCGCCGACTGGCCCTCGGCTGTCTCCGCGCTTGCAAACGCCTACGCCAACCAGGCATCGGACGCGATGGTCCCGCCACGTTCGATGGCTCGCGGCAACGGAATCTGGTTGCGCAGTCTGACGGCGATCTCGCCGGCGGGCGGTCACATGGGCTCGAAGCTGATCGCTGCATCACCCCGTGCACGCCGGGCCAGTTACCTGATTTCGCTGTTCGATCAGCAGACGATGGGCCTCGCGGCGTTGATCGACGGCAATCGTGTGACAGGGCTGCGCACAGCAGCCACCGCCACGCTCGCCATTGATCTGCTTGCTCCGCCACGACCGCTGCGGGTCGGCGTGATCGGCTCGGGCTTCGAGGCGCGCGGCGCGCTCGAGTGCCTGAAAGCGACACGCCCGCTCGAGAGCGTGCACGTCTTCAGTCCGAATCCGTTGAGCCGTGAGCGCTTTGCGCAGTCTTTCGCCGGCACCCTCGACGTCCTCCCGACCGACACGCCGGAATCTGCCGTGAGCGAGGCCGACGTCGTCATCTGTGCGGCACGCAGCCGCGACGAGTCACCCGTTCTACGCGGCGCATGGCTCGCCGCAGGTGCAACGGTGGTGTCACTCGGCTCCACCCTGCCCGAGCAGCGCGAGGTGGACGAAGAAACGATAGCCCGCGCCGCATGCGTCGTCGCCGACGTGCCCGACGAAGTCGCCCACGATACCGGCGACGGTATCGCCGCCACGCGCGCAGGCCTCGCGCTCGACGCGAAGCTGGTCTCTCTCGCCGCCCTCGTCTCGGGTGAGACGACGCCGCGGCGATCGGAAACCGAGATCGTGCTCTACAAGTCGGTCGGCTCGGCGCTGCAGGACGTCGTCATCGCGGAGATGCTGTTCGCACTCGCCAAAGCAAGGGGCTATGGCACCCCGTTGCCCGTGAACATCGTGCCGGTCGCCAAATAACATCCACATCAATCGAAGGATCCATTCTCATGCCTACATACAGGAAGACCGATGCCCGCGCGTGGGCAAAGGAACATCTGACGGGTTGCTCGGCTGTCACGATTCCCAGCTACAGCGCCGATCTGAAGCGCCTCAATGAACGCGGCATCCGCCACGACATCGAACTGGCGATCGAATTTGGCTTTCGCTACACGCTGCTATGCAGCGAAGTCGCAATCACGCCCGAGGAAAACGCGCAGTTCACCGCTTGGGCACGCGAGAGCGCGGCCGACCGGCTCGGCCTGTTCTTTCATGCGGCGTTCGGCACGCTTGCCGAGAATATCGAAGCGGTGAAACTGGCGGAGAAAGCCGGCGCGGACATCGTCCTGTTGTCGTACCCGCCGCAGTTCTGGCCGACAACGGAGCAGGAAATCTACGATTACACGAAGACCTTCTGCGATGCGACCGATCTGGCGGTGATGCTGTTTCCGATACCGCTGTGGGGTTTCGAGCGCGTGCACCCGGCGGGCATGCAGGTGCAGCTGGTGCGCCGTCTTCTGAACGACTGCCCCAACATCGTTGCGATCAAGTCGGAGCAGGGTTTCCCGTTGCCGGCCGGCATCTGCGAGATGTACCACCACTTCCGCGACGAGGTGGTGATCAGTTGCCCGATCGAAGGCGATGCGATCCCGCTGATGAGCCTGATGAAACTCCAGTTCTCCGGCACCAGCAATACCGCGTGGATGGGCGACTACTACCCGAAGGCCTTCGAACTGGCGCGCAGCGGTCGATGGGAAGATGCCATGGCGCTGTACTGGAGCGTCAACCCCGCGCGCAATGCCAACGGCGCTGCTGCGCAGAGCTATGCAGGCGGTACGGGCGTGCTCAACCGCACCATGTGGAAGTATCAGGACTGGCTGGCCGGCTTCAACGGCGGCCCGCTGCGCGCGCCGGCGATGCGCGTGCCCGACCGCCTGATGAAGACCTTGCGCCAGGGCCTGGCAGGCTCGGGGCTGTCCGTCACCTCGGACCCGGATTCAGCGTTCATCACAGGCCGCTTCCCCTGCTAAGGAATACGTCGATGAGACATCTACTGAAGGACGCAGCCCTGTGGCGCGAAGCCGCTTTCATCGCTGGCGAATGGCTGGGTGAGACGCCGCACGGCCGGTACGCAGTGCGCAACCCGGCGGACCGCTCGGTGCTTGTCGAACTACCGCGTTGCCAGGAAGCAGAGGTGCGACGCGCAATCGACGCAGCACGGAAAGCCTTTGTCTCATGGCGCCGCGCCACTGCGAAGCATCGTGGCGAAGTTCTGCGCCGCTGGTATGAGTTGATGGTAGAACACCGCGAGGACCTCGCCACGCTGATCACCCTTGAGGAAGGCAAGCCTCTGGCCGAAGCGCGCGGCGAAGTGGACTACGCCGCATCGTTCCTGCGCTGGTTCGCCGAGGAGGCAACACGCGTGCGCGGCGACGTGCTCCCGGGTGTCAAGGAAACGCAGCGCATTGTCGCGTTGCGCGAACCGATCGGCGTATGCGCCGCCATCACGCCGTGGAACTTTCCGGTGGCGATGATCACGCGCAAGGCCGGCCCGGCACTTGCCGCCGGCTGCACGATGGTGGTCAAGCCTGCAAGCCAGACCCCGATGACGGCACTCGCGCTCGCTGAACTGGCGCAACGCGCCGGCGTTCCACCTGGTGCGTTCAGCGTAATCACCGGCAACGATACGCGTGCGATCGGTGGCGAACTAACGGCCAATCCGATCGTACGAAAGCTAACGTTCACCGGTTCCACCGAAGTTGGCCGCGTGCTGCTTGCACAATCGGCGCAGACCGTGAAGAAATGTTCGATGGAGCTTGGCGGCAACGCCCCCTTCATTATCTTCGACGATGCGGACCTCGATGCCGCTGCCGACGGTGTAGTGGCGGCGAAATTCCGCAACACTGGCCAGGCCTGCATCAGCGCGAACCGCGTGCTGGTGCAGGCAGGCATTTACGACGCGCTCTCCGAGCGCATCGTTGAGCGTGTTGCGCGCCTGCGCGTGGGGAACGGCCTGGAGCCCGATGTGCAGCTCGGTCCGTTGATCGACGACGCGGCCGTGCTGAAAGTCGAAGAGCACATAGCCGATGCGCTGAGTAGAGGCGCCCGGCTGCTGCACGGGGGGAAACGGCACGCCCTCAGCGGCGGTTTCTTTGAACCCACCGTGCTGGCAGACGTCACGCCGGCGATGCTAATTGCGCGTGAGGAGACGTTCGGTCCGGTGGCGCCGCTGTTCCGTTTCGATACGGACGATGAAGCTGTTGCGATGGCCAATGACACCGAGTATGGCCTCGCCGCCTACCTGTATAGTCGCGATGCGGCACGCATCTGGCGCAATGCCGCACGCATCGAATCAGGCATGGTTGGTATCAACTGCGGTCTGATCTCTAACGAGGTTGCACCGTTTGGAGGCGTGAAGCAGAGTGGCCTTGGACGTGAAGGTTCGCATCTTGGCATCGATGAGTTCCTTGAGGTCAAGTATCTTTGCTGGGACGGGCTCGACATTTCGTGAGCTGGACGCTGAATGAAACTTCTGTAGGAGATCTGTGATGATCAAGATGATGGCTGCCATCTGCCATCTGCCGTCGTCCCGGCATGACACATGCCGAGTATGTAGCGTATGTGCAGCACGTGCACGGCGCGATCTCGAACGAAAACCCGGTGACGCTTCGGCGCTACGTACAGAACCATATTTTTGATGCCGCCTTCGGATCGGCCGCCGAGCGAACGCATACAGTCGCTGTCGCGCGCGACTGGATCACCGAGCTTTACTGGGACAGTCCCGAGGATATGGGCATTACCTTTGCGCATGAGCACGTGCGTACGAAAGTCGGACCCGACGCCGCGAATTTCGCCGACATGAGCCTGTCGCTGAGTCTCGCAGCGGAGGAGGCCGAGCAACCGGTCGCCCAACCGTCCCGAGCTTGCGGCGCGAAGGTACTGCATTACCTGCGTGCGGCCGAGGGACTGGCGCTGCCAGAACTCTTCGAACGCTGGGCGGTGGCGCATCAGCGCGCACTGGACGCGGAGCCGGTTGCCGCGGCTGCACTGCGCAGGTGTGTGCACAACCGGCAGGTTCCTGACTTCAATGCAATGCTCGCGTATTTCAACGCGAAGGACGTACCGATTTACGAAGGCGTGGCCAGCCTCTGGTTCGACGACGTCTCGTCAGTGAGTGCGTTCCGTGTCTACGAGCGCGCGCTGCTTTCGATCAATGCCGATGCCGCCACCGCATTCTACTGCCCCCGTCAATCGTTCTTCGTCTACGCAACCGAAGTGCCGATCTACGAGCGCACTAGCGGATAGCTACCGGATAGCCGCACTGATCATGGCCGAGCGCCTGGGGAGTCCCGGCACCTCGTTCGAGATGCACTACTGCACGCGTTCAGCAGACCGCATTGCCTTCTCTGCGCGTATCGGCGTTGTCACATTAAAGTGTTCGCGTCGTAGTAGTGCGATGAACAGAGCTTCTCTCAAAAACCGGACGGATTTGGGCTAAGCTCGGTGAAACGATATATGAGGCGATGGACCGCGAAATTGCGATTGGGTGTTGATGGATCACGAGACCGGCAACGCCGGCCTAGTATGCGCACGTTGTGGCATCTCAAGGCCGACACCGCGTATGTGCTACGCCCCGGAAGTCAGCTTGAGTCCGACAATTCCGAGCACGATCAACGTAGCACTCGCCACGCGCGCAATACTTGCCGCTTCGCCCATTACGAAGATGCCGAGTACAAATGCGCCCACGGCGCCGATGCCAGTCCATACCGCGTACGCAGTGCCAAGCGACAATTGACGCACGGCTAGTGCAAGGAGCCAGAAGCTACTAAGCGCAGTTACGATTGTGAACACCGAGGGCCAAAAAACTTTGATACATCGCATTTGCAACGGTCAGTTCAACCTATCCGCTCTCGGAATCATACATACCGCTGCAATCATCGTCTGGAATGCCGCCCCGTTCAATCAACAAGCCTTAACATCGGACCGGAGGAGCGGGAGCGAGCCATGGCGTCTGCTACCCAGCAGATTGCGACACTCAGCGTCTGAAGGAAAAAGGACGTAATGAAGCCGCGCGCGATCACGTAGGTGTCGTCGGTAACACATCGTACATACTTCGTGATAGCGTCATGTCTGGCTCCCGTTGTCCACGGAGTTCTTCGAACCCCATTGAACTTCGAGCTCGTACATCTCTGGGCCTGGACCAGCCTGCTCGACGGGAGTCACCTTACACCCCCCCAAGCGACGCAGCCACCCATGCCACTCGTCGGTCTGAGGCAGGGCCTCGTTAGACCTTCGAGGAAAGGGAGAAAGACCGCAGATCCGCAGGCGTTCTCTTCCGGCTATAAACAGTCGGCATGGCGATGCAACGCGCAACGGGCATAGTAAGAAAATGCGACATGATTGCGTTTGGGACGATTTATCCAATCCCGAGCCTCGCGTCCAAGCACTGGGTCGAGCGGTCGAATCTTGCCAGCGCCCATCGCAATAAGCTGCATCCTCGCGGTACGCTCTATCGCCATGGAAAGGACGCATGCTTCCTCAACGGTCCGCGCGGCCACCAGAAGACCATGATGCGAAAGCAATAGCGCATGCTTGCCACCCAAAGCCGCCGTGATGAATTCGCCCTCCTCATTGCCTACCGGAATACCAGGCCAGTTCCGCGCAAACGCTACATCGTCGTACAGGATACAGTTGTCCATGTGAGCCACCTCCAGCGGCAGCTCGAGCATACTCAACGACGACGTGTAAATGGCATGTGTGTGAATGATGCACTGGACGTCCGGTCTGGCGCGATACACCCAGGAATGAAACCGGTTAGCAGGGTTAGCCATGCCATCGCCACGTAGAACGTTCAGGTCCTCGTTGACAAGGAGTAGGTTTCTCGTGGAAATTTCGTTGAAGCCGAGGCCCAGGCGCTGCGTGTAGTACGTTCCCCGCTCCTGCGCCCGCGCAGTGATCTGCCCCGATAGGCCTGAGTCGTGTCCAGCGTCATACAGGATGCGGCACGTCAAAGCCAGTTTCTGCTCAAGGGTGAAATCGCTGTCCTCGAGCGCATGGTCCATCTGAGCCGTGGAACGCCTGACCAACTCGTCTTTGTCCAGACCGAATGTGTCGTACATTGAAAATCTCCTTAATCAAACACCGAAGAGAGAGTTTTGTGCCGCCACCCGCCGATCGCAACTTTCGGGATGGCAGAGGACGCATTTGAACCGGATGCGCAGATACTGTCCCTGCCGGGTGTTGCTTTGGTTTCGGCCCGCTGCATGCTACAGCCAACCCCATGCGAGCGCATGCCTCCTGCTCTCAGACGGTCCACGGGTCGGGGGTTACGTCAGTCCGACCACAAGCCTGAATTACTTGAGTCATGACGACATCGTCCAGCTTGCCTTCAGCGTGAAGCGCGTGAGCCGTTGCAAGTACTAGGGAATCACGGTCAACCTCGAAGAACGACCGAAGCGCGCGCCGGGTGTCGCTGCGACCAAAACCGTCTGTACCCAGGGTTACGTAGCGGCCGGGTACAAATGCACGTACCAGCTCCGGCACCGCGCGAACATAATCCGTTGCAGCAACGGTGACCTGCGCGCCATTATTCAGGGCGCCCGTGACGTAGGCGACTGACTTTCCGCCCAGTCGGTTCCGCCGCTCGATAGACAATCCTTCCCGCTGCAGTTCGCTGAAGCTGGTAGCAATCCACACTGTTGCCGATATATTCCACTTCGACTCCAGAACTGCTGCAGCGGCGATGACCTCAGGGAGTATCGCACCGGCGCCCAGGAGGTTCACCGACGGCGCCTTTGCTGTATGTTGCGGTAGCGGATATCAAACGCGGCGAACGCCGTTCCGAGCGGGATACACTCATGCAGACGAGGCCGAGTTTTTATACCTTTGGCGTACTTCCTGCATTTCCATCAAATGCACTGAGCGCCAGAGTGCCGGCTTGAACGAAGTATGCGCAATCCACTGGCAGCAAGCCATGCAAGTTCTTTCATAGCAGATATGAAAGGGGATTGAGCTAGCTAAGGATGCTTTTGGCAATATCCAGAACCAATGTACAGAGAGTGGATGGTGTGCGCCCGCGCCGCGTGATAACCACAATGCGGCGGGAAAGCTTGGGATTTTCGATGCTGACACGCCGAAGGTCGTATTCGTCAAGCAATTTTGTCGGCATCCTGGACGGTAGAACGCACTGTCCGGATGTCAGGGAGGCCAACCGCAGCATCGCATCCACGGTGTCCACCTCTGCGGCCACCTGGAGGTTTTTAACACTGCCCGACAACATGCGGCGCAGCGCATAATTGGGTGGGAACACAATCAATGGCACATCGTTTTCGCAAAGGGAGATGCTCTCCAACAAGGCCAAAGGGGAGGAGCGATGTACGACCAGGCACATCTCCTCATCAAACAGTGGAACAATGTCGACCGCGTCGGACGCCACTGCAGTGTCGTAGACAAATCCAAGGTCGGCCTTCCCCGTCTCAACAAGCTCGACCACTTCTGGCGAGCTTCTCCCGAGAAGTGTCATGTTGACCTTGGGGCGTTGCCCCATGAACTTGGCAAGGACGTGCGCGACGAAATAATAGCTAAGGGTATGTATAGTCGCTACCCGCAGCGTTCCCTCAGTAACGCCCTGCTCCTCACGCATTTGAGACACGCAGTTGTCGATGAGCTCATAAGCCGGGCGGGCGACATCTTGCAGCTTCGACCCGGCATCGGTCAGTGCAACGCCTCGACCATGACGGTCAAACAGAGGATGCCCAATGTAGGACTCCAGCGTGCTGAGCTGCTTGCTTAGACTCGATTGCGTGAGGTCAAGAGCTTCGGCTGCCGCTGAAAGCGAACGCGCTTTGGCAATCGCGAGGAAGAGCCGGAGTTGATGGTCGAGGAATTTCATCAAGGGGTGTGATAACAACCGTTACGGTCGAGTCACAGCCCCATGGCCAGAATTGCTGGCTGGCCTCAGATAGGGAAGCGCTGCGCATCGACCGGCGGGACACCACACATTCATAGCTGAATGATGGGCCGTTTGCCAGGCGAATAAGCTCTTTGTTGATCCTATCACGAAGCGTTCCGCTTTCTTCCGGAATGTCGTCCCGAACCGGCAAATCAGCGATACAACTTATCGGCTTGCCGGCACCAGTAGTCGAACGTGCCTTTGACGATAGACGGCTTGAGCAAATAGTCGTGGGCCTCACTTGCCAGCTCGTCCGAAAGTGGAGTCGTCGGGCCAAACACCTGCGCCCGGAGCTGCATACGGGCTGCCCGCTCGAGGTACACGGAAAGGTACGTAGCTTCCTCCACGCAGTTCCCACTTGTCAGTTGACCATGGTGGGCAAGCAGAATTGAGCGATTCTTACCCAGGGCTTCCGAGATAATGACGCCTTCCTGGTCAGCGATAGGCACTCCTGGCCAGTCCGCGAGAAAGGCACAGTCATTATGAAACGGCGTCATATCCATTTGCGAGACAACCAGCGGCTGTCGGGCCGCAACCAATGCCGAAACGTACGGCGAATGAGTGTGGATGATGCTCTGGATGTCAGGGCGAGATTCATACACCCAAAGATGGAAACGAGTGGCCGGGTTCGCCATACCTTCGCCAGACAAGGTATGAAGGTCCTTGTCGACCTCGATGAAGTCATCCGCAGATGCCTCGTCGAAGCCCAAGCCGAAGCGCAGCGTCCAATATGCGCCGGGGCGTTCTGAACGAGCGCTAATTTGCCCGGCAAGACCTGCCTCCTGGCCGGTCATAGCAAGAATCCTGCAAGCATTTGCCAGGGTTTCCTGGAGGCTCCGGCTGGCACCCTTGAGATGCTCCTTCATTTCCCGGGTTGCCCGCTCGTCAAAGTACTGCTTTTCCCGCAGATTCATACTGTTCTCGCAGAAGGTAATATTGGCAAGAAGAGCGCACTGAAATCACTGTCCTTAAGCTATGTCGCGCGATTCACGCTCATCCGAACGAGTTGCAATAGTAGTCTCCCCGCCAGCTCACAGTCTTCATAACAGGTATGAGTTTCTCGCCATAGGAAATTCAACAATGTCTGTCGATACTGGTGAACACTATCGGCGATAGATAACGGTTAAGACATGTGCTGATGTGTTGACCTGCCTGCCCGGGCAGATGTGGGGCCACTGCTCGAAGCGACAGTTCAGGCCAGTTCGCCCCTTTGTCTTCCCCCGTTTGGACGCGTGCCCAGTCATCCTGTATCTGATTCCGGCGACTGACCGCCGGATGCACTTCGGAGTTCAGACAGGCATATGGAGCGAATTATCAGACTTATGGAGACAGGTCACCCTCTTCTTTCCCTTGCGCGGGGAAGAAGCGCCGCGAGTTCCGTGAAACGCAAGATTGACCTGCTCGCGGCCTTCGAAATCCCAGAAACTTATTTTAGAACCTGCTGATGAAATCCATCCCCACCAGTAAAGCGCGCGGATTCTCCACCAAGGCAATCCATGACGGATACGACCCTCAAAGTTCACACGGCTCGCTGAATGCGCCCGTGTACATGACATCCACCTATGCGTTTGAGGATGCGGCAGCAGCCGAGGCGGTGTTCGCCGGCGAAAGCGACCGCTATGTCTACGGTCGCCAGCACAACCCGACTCAAGCCCTGCTCGAAACCCGAATCGCGTCCCTGGAAGGAGCAGGTGCCGCTTTGGTCGTGGGTTCCGGTATGGCTGCAATCACTTCGACACTGTGGACGTTTCTCCAGTCTGGAGATGAAATTGTCTGTCATCACACAATTTACTCCACAGCGTCAATGTTCTTTGGGGAGTTAGTACGCTTTGGCATTTCGGTAAGAAAGGTCGACGTGAGCAATACGCTGGAGTTGCAGCAAGCCGTTTCGTCGAAGACAAAGTTTATCTACTTCGAAAGTCCAGTGAATCCCACCGGCGAGCTTATCGACATCGCGAGGGTGGCCTCCGTCGCGCATGCATCTGATGCGAAGGTCATTATCGACTCCACGTTCGCATCGCCGGCACTCCAGACGCCGTTGAAACTCGGCGCAGACATCGTCATTCACTCCCTGACCAAATATATCAATGGGCACGGCGACGTGCTTGGAGGAGCGGTAGTCGGGGATGCCGACACGATAGCCGAAATTCGGGCAGCCGGTCTCCGATATATGACCGGGGGCGTGATTTCACCAATGAGTGCTTTTCTGATTCTTCGGGGGCTCAAGACTTTGAAGGTGCGAATGCGGCAACACGGAGACAACGCTCTCGAAGTTGCCGAAATGCTGACGGCGCACCCCGCAGTGAAAAGCGTGTGCTATCCATTTCTGCCTCGAAGCCCGCAATACGAACTCGCACAGCAGCAGATGTCGGCCGGCACGGGCATCATTTCATTCGAGCTAAAGAGCGGTTACGAAGGCGCACGACGCATGATGAACCGCCTGGAAATCATCACGTGTGCCCTGAGCCTCGGGGACACCGAGTCGCTTATCACACATCCGGCAGCACTGATCGAAGCTCGCAAAAAGATTAAGCCCGAAACACAGCTGGCAAGAGGCGTGTCGCGCGAGATGATTCGTCTTTCGGTCGGTCTCGAAGACGTCCAGGACCTGATTGCCGATCTGGAGCAAGCGCTCCAGGGTGAACAGTAATCTCCTCCCGGAACAAAGCGCCGCTCAACGCAGCGGCGTCTGCAATGCAGCTCCAACAGATATTTGAGAAAATTATGCAATCAGAACTAGAAGAAAATGGTGCAACCATACTCGCGGATGGCCTGAACCTCACGAGACTCATCAATCTGCGTCAGGATTTGCATGCCAACCCGGAGTTGAAGTTCGAAGAGAATCGCACCTCACGCACGATTGTGTCATTTCTTCAGGCGCTTCACATCCCTGTGAGGGTTGGTCTGGCGGGGACCGGAGTCGTCGCTTCCATTTTTGGCGCTGGCCGTGGTCTCCACAATCCAGGAGCGACGATCGGTCTACGAGCCGACATGGATGCGCTCCCGATTCACGAAGAAAACACATTCGCGCACGCGAGTTCGTGCGCCGGAAAGATGCATGCTTGTGGTCATGACGGCCACGTTGCCATGCTGCTCGGAGCCGCCGAATTGCTTGCTCGCGACAGGTCATTTGACGGCACGGTCCATTTAATTTTCCAACCTGGCGAGGAAGGCGGCGCCGGCGCACAGAGAATGATTGACGAGGGACTTTTTAAAGAGTTTCCCTGTGACGCCGTTTTCGCGCTTCACAACTGGCCTGACATGCCAGTCGGTCAAATGGGCGCCCGACCTGGACCGATTATGGCTGCAGCAAGACGCTTCGAGATTCAGGTGACCGGCCGGGGAGGCCACGCCGCTCAGCCCCACCTCACCATCGACCCAGTGCCTGTTGCCTGCGCCATTGTTGAACAACTGCAAGTACTGGTGTCACGCCGCACCAATCCTCTCGAAAGCGCTGTTCTCACCGTTGGTCGGATTGAGGCCGGCTCCAGCTTCAACATCATTCCCGAAAAGGCCATCATCCATGGAACCTGCCGGACACTAGGAGACGAAACTGCAAGAACCTTGCATCAAGGCGTAGAGCGAATCGCCCGCAATATCGCCAAGGCTCATGAAGCCGAAGCGGAGGTCATGCTTTATTCTGGATATCCCTGCACAGACAATGAACCCAAAGCAGCAGAGTTGATGGGGCAAGTGATGATGGAGATAGTTGGAGATATAAATACCCATCTGGATGTTCCCCCGGCGATGACAGCCGAAGATTTCAGTTTCATGCTCCAGGAGGTGCCCGGCGCGTATGGGTTCATAGGGAACGGACCGTTCGGTGGCGGTGGCATCTCTCTGCATAGTGCCGACTATGATTTTAATGACACGAATCTGTCAATCGGCCCCAGATTCTGGAATCTGCTCGCCCGAAGATGGTTTGTTGCTCAAGGCCGGTGAATAAGGGCAATCGCCATGAACAAGCTTTGCCATGACTAAAACGTAGATAACACCATAAATAATGGCGAGGAGGTGGGAGGAGACAGCTTCCCGTACGCCATAAAGACAACTACAGAACCACTCCCAATAAATAGGCATACTAAGGAAGAACATTGTGAATAATCGGAAAAGATCCCCATGGAAGACAGTCATCGGCTCGACGATTGGCAATGCGTTAGAGTGGTATGACTTCCTGATTTTTGGATACCTCTCGGTCCTCATCGCCAAACAGTTCTTCCCAAGCGATAACCCGTTGACATCGATTCTCCTGACCACGGCAACCTTTGGTGTCGGCTTCATATTTCGCCCGCTGGCAGGCATCTGGATTGGCATGTACGCGGACCGGCGAGGAAGGAAGGCTGCGCTTTCGTTCATTATCCTGCTGATGTTTATTTCAACGGCGATGCTTGCCTTCGCGCCGACATATCAGCAGGCGGGGATTTGGGCACCAGTCATTGTTGTCATTTCACGTATTCTTCAGGGCATTTCGGCGGGTGGCGAGTTTGGTAGCGCGACGGCGTTACTCGTTGAGCTTGCACCGAAAGACCGAAAGGGGTTCTATGGCAGTTGGCAGATGTTTGCGCAAGCCATTGGTTCGTTCCTGGCAACCCTCGCTGCGGCCATGCTTACGAGTTGGTTTACCACGGAGTCGTTGTCTCACTGGGCGTGGCGACTTCCCTTTATCGTTGGCCTTGTCATCGGACCGGTCGGCTACTGGATTCGCCGGAATATTGACGAGTCTGAAGAATTTGAAGAAGCTCAAAAGCAACCTTCGGTCCCCTTTCGGGAGCTTTTAACAAACTATCCGACCGCGATGCTGATTTCTTTCGCGCTCGGCGGCGCCACCAATGTGATGGTATATGTGCTGGTTGGTTATCTACCGATATATGCCGTCCACACGCTCCGACTTCCCATCAACACACCGTTTATTGTGCTTGCGGCCACAATGCCAGTCCGGATGCTCTTTGTGCCATTCTTTGGCCACCTGTCCGACAAAGTCGGTCGAAGAAGAGTAATGGGGTATGCGTTGGTGCTGTTTATTGCCCTGGTCTATCCCGCATTCATGTGGCTTACCCACGCTCCCGGTCTTGCCAGCTTATTGGCAATGGAACTGGTGTTTGCCATCATTATGGCTGCAGTCCTGGGTCCCTTTGCAGCCACCGCGGCCGATCTGTTCCCCACAGGAGTGCGGTCGACTGGCATGTCTCTCACGTATAACCTGACCGCCGCCCTACTCGGGGGATTTTCGCCGTTCATCCTGACCTGGCTCGTCGACAAGACTGGCGACATCATGATGCCAGCGCATTATATGGTCATCTTCCTCTCGCTGGGCGCCTTGTCCTTATTGTGCTACAGGCAAGGCGAAGCTCAGGAGCCGACAATACCTCGCACACTCGTACGGCGAAGCTGAGGAGCGCTGGTGCGCGGCAATTTCGGCACCGCGCACACGTATCCCTTGTTCTTGAGGCGGTAACGCCAGGTTCGACGCGCTCCTCATCGCAAGTAAATGCGCGAAAGGAACAAAGCGACGAAATTCTGTCTGCGGGGACCGCCCGGAGTGCAATGCGTCCCTGCGGGCACCGCCTGGGTGTGTCAGGCAGGAGATCTGCCGCACGCACGCAGAACGTCAATCACCATCTTCAGCGGCTCGGGCGTAGATCGCGAGGTCTTATATACGAGGAACGTGTGTCGCTTCATAGGAGGCGAGATATCGCAAATCTGAATGTCCGCAGATATCCCTTGCGTTGCCGACTCACGCGGCAGGATCGCTGCCCCATAACCCGCAGCAACCAGACTTTTGAGTGCTTCTCCGTTGTTCAGCGTGATCAGCGCCCGTGGCAGGAATCCGGAGCCAGCGAACCATTGCAGGGTCTGGTGATGAAGCGCGCTTCCCGGTTCGTTCATGAGCAATGGCTGACCCTGTAGCCACGCGGGCGTGACACGCCGCGGAATCAACCAGCTGGCGGGCAGGTATGCAACGAGAGGATCTGCACTCCAACGCGTGAACGTCAGACCAGCTTGCCGCTTCGCGCTACCGACGAGCGCGAGGTCCAACTGCCCGCCGAGTAGCCTCTCCATCGCCATCGCCGTCGTCGTGACGGTCAGTTCGACACGTACTGCGGGGCTACGCGCCGCGATCTGCTGGAGCACTGCAGGCATATGATGCGCAATCAGGCCCGCCGAAGCCCCGATCCTCACCACACCGACCGCCCCATCCCGGTAATCCCGGATGGCATCGATGGCTTTGTCAGCGATCCCGAGCAGTTCCCGTGCGTACGCGACGAGAATCGTACCCGCAGGCGTCACTGCCACGCCTCGCCTGCCCCGCTCAACGAGCCGCACCTTGAGCCTGGATTCGAGCTCCTTGAGATGCAGCGAAATCGTTGGTTGCGCCAGATTCAGCGCGGACGAGGCGCCCGAAAAGGACCCCAGGTCCACCACTGCCAGGAGCGTGCGCAGATGGTCAAGGTTGAATTCACGCATCAGAAATCCTGATGTTTATCCATATTACTTTTAATTTTACTTCGCGGTGGCGGGAAGAGACAATTCCATCCGTTCAAGCGAAATCCCCATCCCATAGAGAACCATCATGAGATACATTTCTACCAGAGGCGGCAGCAACGAGCGGCGCTTCTGCGAAATCCTGCTGGAAGGCCTGGCTCCCGACGGCGGACTGTACATGCCGGCTTTCTATCCAAGGATTGACGAAGGCACCTTGCAGAAATGGCGTGGTCTATCGTATCCGGACCTTGCATTCCAGATCCTGTCGCTCTATATAGACGACATCCCGCCTGGAGACCTTCGCCGGATCGTTGAAAAGACGTACACCGTCGAGATATTCGGTTCGCCCGAAATCGTTCCGTTGAAACCACTGGGCGAAGGCCTTTCGCTGCAGAAGCTCTCAAATGGTCCCACGCTCGCCTTCAAGGACATGGCGATGCAGTTGCTGGGCAACCTGTTCGAATATGAGCTGCAACGCCGTCGCGAGACCCTTAACATCCTCGGTGCCACCTCGGGCGACACCGGGAGCGCAGCCGAATACGCGATGCGTGGCAAAAAGGCAATCCGCGTTTTCATGCTCAGCCCGCATGGACGCATGAGCGCTTTCCAGCAGGCCCAGATGTACAGCCTGCAGGACCCCAACATCCACAACATCGCCATCGAGGGCGTGTTCGACGACTGCCAGGACATTGTCAAGGCGGTGTCCGCTGACCTGGAATTCAAGCATCGGTACCGCGTCGGCACCGTCAATTCAATCAACTGGGCGCGTCTGCTCGCACAGGTAGTCTACTACTTCGCCGGCTACCTGCAGGCAACAGGGAGCAACCACGAGCGCGTGAGTTTCGCGGTGCCTTCAGGCAACTTCGGAAACATCTGTGCCGGCCATGTGGCTCGCATGATGGGGCTACCGATCGGGAAGCTCATTCTCGCGACAAATGAAAACGACGTACTCGATGAGTTCTTCAGAACTGGCGACTATCGTGTGCGCAAGAATCATGAAACCTTCGAGACCTCCAGCCCTTCAATGGACATCTCGAAAGCGTCTAATCTTGAACGGTTTATCTTCGATCTGTCGGGCAGAAATGCCACGCGCACTCGCCAGCTATTCAGCGCAGAACTGGGACGCCACGGGCGCTTCAGCGTGACGCCCGAGGAGTATGCCCGGATCGCTGAATTTGGCTTCGTGTCCGGAAAGAGCACACACGCCGAGCGCGTCGCGACCATTCAAAACGCCTCGCGGCACTATTCTGTCACGATCGATCCACACACTGCCGATGGTCTGAAAGTCGCGTCCGAAAGACTGACCCCAGGAGTACACACAATCGTGCTCGAAACTGCCCTGCCAGTTAAATTCGCCGACATGATCCGCGAAGCGACCGGTTGCGATGCGGTATGCCCACCGTCGCTTGCGGGCCTGGAGCAGCTTCCGAGGCGCTACGTGGTATTGCCATCGAGCGTAGATGCCGTCAAGGCGTTGCTGATCGATCGCTGCAACGCATTCGTGTAAGTCTGCCGGAAATTGCACGTCCATATGGTGGCAGTCGCCAGTTGGCATCGAGTCAGACGAAGAGGCCCGTCGCCTCACGTGCCCTGCCGCCGACGTACGGGTTCGCTTCTGTGGAGATAAACAGCGTACGTGTCCCACGGCAACGCGATATCCTGCCCGGATCTCGTAGACGCCTGAATCATAAGCCGCCCTACTTCGCCTCGGTGATAACCGCCATGGGTGACAACGTGAGTCAGCATCTCCTCACGTGTCATATACCCGTTATCGCCGTCCGTAAACACAAACGGAACGGATTGATCCAGTAGTGCCGGCGCGACTGTCTTTATATAGTCGAGATACCAGCGGTCAACGATCGCCAGTTCTGTACGCAATTCCCCCAGCTCCGGAGTCCCGGCGGTATTGGCTGAAGAAAAGCCATGATCGCCCCCAGCAAGATGGGCGGCAAAGATCCTGTTCACCACGAGACAATGGTTCATCAGTCGAAGGGCAAGGGAGCGCTCCTCGGCATGACGCCCGGCATCAAGTCCCTTCATCGCTTCCAGAACTTCTCCGTTCGCCCACGCCTGATAGCGCAGCATCCTGAATAGCAGTTCGCTTACACCCATGGTGACTGGTTCCTCCTTTCTGAAGATGTGCCTGTACTCCTGTGGCCTGCTAATGACAGTCAATGCCCATCAATGCGTGCGATCAAGGTGTTCTCGGGCGCCTTGATCACGCCCCACCACAGCCTTAACGGTCGCTATGTGGCAACGAACGTGTTACGCACCCGAAGTCAGCTTGAGTCCGACAATTCCGAGTACGATCAACGTAGCACTCGCCACCCGCGCAAGACTCGCTGCCTCGCCCATCATGAAGATGCCAAGCACGAACGCGCCCACCGCACCGATGCCAGTCCACACCGCATACGCAGTGCCAAGTGGCAATTGACGCATGACTAAAGCAAGGAGCCAGAAGCTGCCAAGCGCAGCCGCGATAGTGAACACGGAGGGCCAGAAATGCGTGAACCCTTCGGAAAGTTTAAGACCTGTGGCCCAGGCTACTTCGAGCAGGCCAGCGATAACGAGAAGAAACCAATGCAAAGAGAGTGCTCCGTTCAAAACGAGGTGTCCCCAAATCCGGGATCAGGCACAGGGGCGCCAGTTACAGTGAGACGTCAGGGATTCGCCCCGCCTTTACGCCGACACAACAAATGGCGGGGCACCATGACAAGCAGCGCGACTACGAAGCAAACGTCGCATCCAGCGCGGCCGCAATGTCTGCCACAAGATCATCCGGGTCCTCCAGCCCGACAGACAGACGCAGATGGCCGTATTTCTGGAACTCCCTGGGATAATTTTCTGCCCCGCCTCGTCCATCCGCGCCGACATGGACAATGAGCGTCTCATCGTGTCCGAGGGACACGGCAGAGGTAATCACACGAAGATTCGACACGAAGCGGTTCTGGATGTCCGGCCCGCCTTCGACAGCGAACGCCATCATGGCGCCAAAGTTCGAACCACCAAACTGGCGTACCGCGACCTCGTGCTGCGGATGTGACGGCAGCCCCGGGAACAGGACATAGGCAATGCGCGGATCGGCATCCAGGTAGGCAGCGACCTTCTTTGCCGACGCCAGCTGGCGTTCAAAACGCAATGGCAACGTGACGGAGCCCCGCATGATCAGCCAGGCGTTAAATGGGGAGATCGTAGCGCCAAGGTCAACCAGCGCGTTGTGCTTCAGTTCGCGAACCAGTTCCGATCGTCCGATCACCGCGCCGCCCATTGCATCGCCGTGACCGTTAATGTACTTGGTAAGCGAGTGGACGACGAAGTCGGCCCCATGCTCAACTGCGCGGTACATCGGCGCCGGCGTAAATGTGGCATCAACTGACAGCATCGCCCCGCCGCGGTGCGCTATCTCCGCCACAGCGGCAATGTCCGCGACCTTCGTTGTCGGGTTGGCGATGGTCTCGGTATGGACGAGTTTTGTATTCGCGCGCATTGCCGCCTGTACGGCGGCGAGATCGCCCATGTCGACAAATGTCGCCTCGATCCCATACCGCTCAGGGAGCAGTTCCGCAAACAACCGCCATACCGCCTCGTATGTCACATCGCCGAGCACGACATGATCGCCACTCTTGAGAAAGGTGAAAAAGATAGCGTGCAGTGCCGCAACACCGGTCGCAAAAACTGCCGCTTCTTCGCCATGCTCCATCGCTGCGAGCTTTTTCTCAAGACAAACCTGATTGTGCCCGGCGTTTCGCGTGTAGGTCAGGCCATCCGGACTCGACCAGTCCATCGTCGATGGATCCTCCGGCAGAAGATACGAATTGGCCATCACAATCGGCGTACGAACCGCGCCAGTCGTCGCATCTGCGACATTGCCACCATGAACTGCCTGGGTCGCAAACGAGAGGGTCGACAGATCCCCCTTGTCCGGGCGTTGCTGCTTGTTGCTGGTCGACATGTTCCACCTGTTACACAATGAATGGGAAAGGATTTCCCGGGTTGGTCATTTGATGCCAATGCGTGCGCACCACACGCACGATGCGTTCCGGCAGTCCTGCTGCCCCGCCATTCGCCCCTTGCAATGGCCTTGATTCGTATGGGCACCAGGTACCCGCCGAAGACCTGGACGGCTGCGCCGTACGCGGGGACCGACGCGATTGAAACGTCCCGGCTGGACGTCGACGACAAACCATCCACTGTTACCGTCGTCGTCGCGAGAGATGCGTCTGCTCCCATAAGCAACCCGCTCCGGATTGCGCGACAGTTTGCACGCAGTCGCCGCGGGTTCATTGTTTCCCGGCAGCCCTGGCGTCGCTCCCAGGAGGACTGTTTGAACCCACCGGATGACCGATTTCAGCGCGCGAACGAGGAACACATGTATGCGAAGTCACAGACGCAGTCCCTCCGCCATGTCTGCGGATCTGAACGGAGCTACCAGCCGCGTACCCGCGCAAGCAAAACGATTCACTGTAGAACGCGGGCCCTGTGCAAGGCCCGCGGCCCCGAATCAACCCCCTGTCCTGCGAATACAGACCACCTTCGGTTGCGTCATGTCTTCATACGCAAACCGGACACCTTCGCGCCCAAGGCTTCCGTACTTGAAACCGCCGAACGGCATCGCGTCAAAACGATAGTCTGACGAATCGTTGATCATGACGCCCCCGGCTTCGAGCGTGTCAGCCGCCTTCAACGCAATTTCCAGATCCTTTGTGAAGATGCCTGCGTGCAGGCTGTATTCAGGACGATTCGCCAATTCCAGCGCTTCTTCAATGGTGTTGATTTTCTGAAGAACAACCACCGGGCTGAAAATCTCCTGAGTCCAGAGATCGCATTGGAAACTCACATCTTCGAGAATCGTCGGGCTGTACACCGAGTCGTCACGCACGTTGCCGCACAGCAATTTCGCGCCCTGACGAATCGCATCGTTGACAACGCCCTCGGTGCGCCGTGCAGCCTGAGCCGTGATCATCGGACCGACGTCAGTGTCCGGCAATGCCGGGTTACCCAGTTTCAGGCCTCGGGTAAGCGCAACGAAGCGCTCCTTGAATGCATCGTAGATTCGTGCGTGAATCAGAATGCGTTGTGTACCGATGCAGTTCTGACCGGCGGCCCAGTATGCGCCGGATACACACGATTCAACTGCATCCTCGAGGTCGCAGTCGTCCATCACGATCACCGGGGCATTGCCGCCGAGATCCATTGCGAGCTTCTTCAAACCAGCACAGCGTGCGATCTTCTCACCCGTCACAAATCCACCGGTGAACGAAATCATCCGGACGTCTCTTGCGGACACAAGAGCTTCGCCGAGTGCGGCCCCACCGGTTGCAATCGAAACGACACCGTCCGGCAGACCCGCGATATTCAGGTAATCCACCAGCTTGATCGCAGACAACGGCGCCAACTCGGACGGTTTGAGCACGATCGAGTTGCCGCCAGCAATGGCCGGTCCGAGTTTGTGGGCGACGAGATTAAGTGGGTCGTTATACGGCGTGATTGCCACAATCACGCCAAGGGGCTCGCGAGTGAACCACCCTTGACGGTTCTCCGATCCCGTGTACGAATCAAACGGCACCACTTCACCGCTGTTATGACGCGCTTCGTCGGCCGACAGTTTAAGTGTATTGACGCAGCGAAGGACCTCTTTCTGCGCCTGCTTCAGAGTCTTACCGGCCTCCGCCACGATGAGACCGGCGAACGCCTCCCTGTCGCGTTCAACCAGAACTGCACAGGTCTCCAGAATGCGAGCACGCTCGTGACGCGGCAGCCTTCGAGACACCCGTGCACTATCCCGGGCGATCTTGATCAGCGAATCTGCGCTGTCTGCAGGCATGTTCACCACGGACCCAACCTGACTACCATCAAATGGGTTATTGACCGCGATGACGTTGTGCAACGCTGAGACGGGAAACGTAACGTTGTTCATGCCTGTTTCCCCTGTGCAGATTTCGCTTTGTGGATGCCGATGATGTCCGCGAGCGTCGCATACGCGGTCTCCACTCGTCCAGCCCCCGGACCTCGAACAGTCACATCTCCCAACAGCCCTGTCGTGAACGTCACCGCATTGATGGCGTCACCGACTCCAGCCAACGAATTCTCCAGTGGCAGCAATTTCGGCTCCACGCTCGCTCGCACGGTACCGTCAGCCATCCTGGATGCGCTGCCGATCAGCTTCCACCGCGCATTCGCCGCTGCGGCGTCCTGAATGCTCTGCAGCGTCAGGCCACTGATGCCTTTGCAGGGTACATCTGCAGGCTTGAGTTTTGCACCAAGCAGTTCATTGGCCAGAATCACAACCTTCAGGCGAACGTCGTGCCCCTCAATATCGGCAGTCGGGTCTGCCTCTGCAAAGCCCAGACGTTGCGCCTTCTCAACTGCTTCCGCGAAACTCAGGCCAGATTCCATATTCGTCAGCACAAAATTCGAAGTCCCATTGAGAATCCCTTCGAATCCCTTCAATTCCGACCCAGCGAGCAACTCCTTTGCGAGGCGAATAACTGGCGTCCCACTCATGACAGCGCCTTCGTACTCGAAATACACACCTTTGGCCGCAGCTTCACGCTTCAATGCCTCGGCGTGAAATGCCACGGGTCCCTTGTTGGTGGTGACCACGCTGATACCCTTGCTGAGCGCAAGGCGACAATATGAAGAGGCGGGCTCACCATTGACTGCGTTGGTGAACGTTGCTTCGGCCACAATGTCTGCCCCGGAAGCCTCAATGACTTCTTCAGTCGCCGCCTCTGCGTTACCGCCGGGCAGCTTCCCCAATGCCCCTTTCTCCGTAGAGAGTTCGCGCAGCGCCTGCAAGTCAAGACCATCCGGGCAAACAACGGAACCCAGATGCAAGTCACTGACACCAACGATCTTCAACTGGAACCCCAGCTCGCGTTTCCACTTGGCGTTGTTATCCGCCGCAAGCTGCGCAAGCGCCCGGTTCACGCCCCCAAACCCGATCAATGCAACCTTGTACACGCTCATTTCAGTACCTTCGTCCTGGTGGAAAGATGACGAAAATGTTATCGAACGTGACTGCCATTCCCAATATGGCAGCTTGACCAAAATAGCGAGCAAATTGCTCGCGAACGTTCACATTGCCTCGTCCGCACGCGAGCATGGCCAGGATGCTTGTGGAGCATCCTTCGCGCGGGTTAGAACAAAGGACGTGACGGTGTTAAGAACCTCGGGAAGAGCAGATATTTCGTCCCATAATTTGTGAATCCGGTCAACACTCGCTGCCTCGACATGCAGGACAATATCGATGTCGCCACTCATGACGTCGCAAGTGACCACCTCTCGCACGGATCGCACATACCTCAGCACATCGCCTCCGCGCATACGGTCCTTGCGGTAAACGAACATCAACGCCCGAATAGGCTCTGACTCCGGCGTTGCTGCCCCTTTCCTTATCGTGTATCCACGAATGAAGCCATCCCGCTCCAGCCTCTCGATTCGCAAACGCACGGCATTGCGCGACAGGTTGACTGTGATAGCAATATCGTTATGAGACAGCCGGGCATTTTCGGCTAGCTGTGCGAGGATCCTGTCATCTACCTTGTCGAGAACACGCTTCATTGACCCTCCCCCCCAACAACCCGAAACCACTTGATGCTTACCAACGCAGCACCCTCGACGTTCGCTCGTTGAGCAGCTGCCGCGTGCGCGTCGTGACCCAAGCGCAGGCCACCATGCGACACATCGACAGTTCAATATACAATCCATTATAGAACAATATATTGAACTATGCTAGCATCATGGCAATCGTGGTCGACGCCGCAGATCCAGCTGCCCACCACCCACATCCGGGCGTCGCGTCCGACGGGGTGGTGGCGGGCACCGACCATTCAGCGTGCCCCCTGCAAAGACCTGCCTATCGTTGTTAGCTGATTTCATTCACCGATAACTGCAGAAGGGTATTGTGCGACCACCATTTCTCACGCCCCTCTGCCGCAAGAAACACGTCAAACCGACCCGACCGGAGCAATCGTCAGGGCGCAAGATGCTCACTGTGCGGTCCGGCATGCTGGTCGAGCATAGGGCAGCGATTCGGGTCGCAACTACTATGAATCTGGTCCGATGAAAATGTTTGACACTGGCTCTTTGGTACAAACCAGTTTTTCCCCAGAATACGATCGAACGGAATACGAATCAGCGATCGTCGATACCTGTCCACCTGGTAACGTCAACATGTACATATCAGCCCATTTCCAACGAATCTTGCCCCGAAATTCGGCATGCACAAATCTCGGAGCATCCGTCTCCTTTTGGCATGCTGAATACACAACGGAAGCACGGGTTGGACGCCTGCCACCTTCCCTTTGGACTGAAGACGGGAGAAGGGGGTTGAGTATGTCGCACGCACATGTCGCGCGGGCCACCCCCGGTATGGCAAGAAGTCACGAACAGCGACGAGGTTTCTGTCATCGTTCGTACGGGAGAAGCCTGTATTGCCCCGAGCTGGTATCCCGGCAGGTACGAATTCCACAAGCATGCCAACCCGGAACGACATGGTCGTCCACGCGTGCGGACGCATCACCATTCGCGATGACAAGCGATACGAATGCGAACTGGTCGGTCGGCTGACCCGGGCGCACGAGGCATCGCAACCCAAGCCGCGGAAGATGGCGGACGCACCGAGGGCTACATGGAACTTTGCCCAAGCCGATCGTCTGCTTGCAGATTGACCTCGCCCGGCTCGCCGGTAAAAGTAGCAAGGAAGATTTGTGGTGCAGGCCAGGCGCCGAGAGCGCGCGAGAATTTCCAGATTGGTGACGCAATGCCAGCTCATCCCGCGAAGAAGCCGGAACAGGATGAGCCGTTCCCTGTCTGTG
Source organism: Paraburkholderia sp. GAS32 (assembly GCF_050434225.1). Taxonomy (NCBI): domain Bacteria; kingdom Pseudomonadati; phylum Pseudomonadota; class Betaproteobacteria; order Burkholderiales; family Burkholderiaceae; genus Paraburkholderia; species Paraburkholderia sp. GAS32. The sequence continues at coordinate 46,891 of NZ_JBNPVS010000050.1, forward strand.
AGTTCGCCACCTGCTCGTTCGGCCCTTTCTGTTGACAATACGCCGGTTATCTCGACTGGTCTCACGACTCTCCAGGTTCTAAATTCTTTCACTCCCCAGGAAGCAAAATGTTTTCTTCTACTTTCATTTTCAAGGCCGGACAGTATGACGATGAATTCCATCGTCTGGATCAGCAAATTGCCGAAGTCGCGCGGACTACCCCCGGGTATCTTGGCGAGGAAACCTGGGAAAATCCCGGCGCCGGGTTGATTCAGAACATTTACTACTGGGAATCGGAAGAGGCGTTGCTGCAATTGATCAAGCATCCAGCGCACCTCGAAGCAAAGTCGAAACAGGCACGGTGGCTGGACGGCTATCGGGTCGTCATTGCACAAGTCCTCCGTGAATATGGAGACGGCGGCCTGACAATGCAGAACCCGCCGGCATGACTGAAGGGGTACCCCCAATCGTGCCAGGAGTCGAAAGGAATACAGGCGTGGCAAATTCCTATGTTCTGGGGGCAAAACCACGCTTCTCGCTAGCGCCACTGGCTTGCCTCCCTCCATGAGCGCGCCAGGGAGGTGACATTTCCGCCACCTCCTTCGGGCATGAACAGGAGTCCTGAAATCCAGGAAAAAGCAGCATTGTTCTCGAACGCCCCTGGCATGCCATGCACGAAAGTACAAGTCTCCTGCACTTTCATGCCCGTATCAGCCAGGGACTGCAAGACTTAATATCATTTCAGACGGCCAGACAGAAATTGCCCCAAGCGTTCACTCTTCGGGTTGACAAGAATCTCCTGCGGATGCCCTTCCTCTTCAATCTTCCCCTGATGCAGGAAGATCACATGATTCGACACGTTCCGTGCGAATCCCATTTCGTGCGTGACGACAACCATAGTCCGACCTTCCTCGGCTAGCGCCTGCATGACCTTCAACACTTCGCCGACGAGCTCGGGATCGAGCGCCGACGTCGGCTCGTCGAACAGCATCACCTCCGGCTCCATCGCGAGTGCCCGTGCGATCGCAACCCGCTGCTGCTGTCCACCCGACAGATGCGTTGGATACATCCCTTCGACCCGTGCCGGTAAACCGACCTTCTCGAGGTACTTGCGAGCACGCGCCACGGCCTCGTCCTTGCTGACCCCGAGCACGGCCATCGGCGCTTCGATCACATTCTCGAGCACCGTCATGTGTGCCCAGAGGTTGAAGTGCTGGAAGACCATCGCGAGCTTCGTGCGCATCCGCTGCAGCTGCTTCTGGTCAGCGACGCGCAATGCACTGCGCTTGTCGTGCGTCGTCTGGATCGGCTCGCTGCCGATCGTGATCTGCCCCGAGCACGGCTGCTCGAGGAAGTTGATGCAACGGAGAAACGTGCTCTTGCCCGAGCCGCTCGACCCGATGATACTGATGACGTCCCCTGCCTTTGCCTTCATGGAGACGCCCTTCAATACCTCGTTGTCACCGAATTTCTTGTGAAGATCCTCAACGATAAGCTTGTACATACGTAGTTCCTTCCAGATTCACTATTTGCCGCGGGGCGCGAGGTACGCAAGCCAGCGTACTTCCAGCTTACGGAACGCCCAGATGAACATGAATACAATTGCTGCATACAGCACCGCTGCAAGGCCGTAGGCCTGGAACGACATGTAAGTTGCGGAATTCACATCGCGCGTGACCTTGAGGATGTCCGGTACGGTCGCCGTGAACGCGAGCGTCGTCGCATGCAGCATCAGGATCACTTCGTTGCTGTAGCTCGGCAACGAGCGGCGCAGCGCGGACGGCAGGATGATTCGCGTATAGAGCTTGAAGCGCGACATCCCGTACGCGACGCCGGCTTCGATTTCGCCTGACGCCGTCGACTTGATCGCCCCGGCGAAGATCTCAGTGGCGTATGCGCATTCGTTGAGCACGAACGCTAGCAGCGTGCAGTTCATCGCATTGCGGAAGAACGCGTCGAGCATCGCGTGGTCGTGCACGACCTGCAGGCTGTAGATACCCGTGTAACACATCAGCAGCTGCACGTAGAGCGGCGTGCCGCGGAACACGTATGTATAGAGCCACACCGGCCCCGATACCCAGCGCTTGGACGACACTCGCGCAATCGCGAGCGGCACCGCGAGCAGAAAGCCAAGCACAACCGATATAACAAGCAGCCACAACGTGATCGCGAGCCCACTAAATCTGAAGCCATCGGTGTATAGATAGTTCTGCCAGTACTGACCGAAGAGACCAATCACAATGCAAGCCTCCGGACACCGACCGAGTAACGCTTTTCGAGGTGGTGCAGAACGACATTCGACACTGTCGTGATTGCGAGATAGATTGCGCCTGCCACAAGCGTGAAGAAAAAGAAGTCCAACGTGGTCTTACCAGCATCCTGTGAGGCTTTCACAACGTCGGCAAGCCCGATGATCGACACGAGGGCAGTCGCCTTCACGAGCACCTGCCAGTTGTTGCCAATGCCTGGCAGCGCGAAGCGCATCATCTGCGGGAACAGGATGCGACGAAATACGCGCCAGCCGCTCATCCCGTACGCGAAGCCGGCTTCAAGCTGGCCGCGGGGCACCGCGAGGAACGCGCCACGGAACGTTTCCGTAAAGTACGCGCCATAGATAAAACCGAGCGTCACGACTCCAGCCACGAATGGGTCGATGTCAATCTGGTCCCAGCCGACCAAGTCGGTCGCGTTGTTCAGCAGAATCTGCATCCCGTAGAACAGCAATAGCATTAGCACGAGGTCGGGTACTGCACGAATCAGCGTCGTGTAGAAGGTGCCGAGTGCTGCACACACACGGTTTGACGACAATTTTGCGCCAGCGCCAGCCAAACCCAGCACAAACGACGCCGCGAGCGACAGTACCGCAAGCTTCACGGTCTCGACTGTGCCGGCCCACAGCAGCGGACCAAATCCTTGGAAAAGCATGTCAGAGTATCCAGAAAGACAGGCGGCGCGATACGATACGAGCCGTGCGCGCCGCAGAAAGGTCAGTTACCGTAGATATCGAATGCGAAATACTTCTTCTCGATTTTCTTGAATGTGCCGTCCTTCAGCATGTCGGCAATCGTCTGATCCAGCTTCGCCTTCAGGTCGCCGTCCTCCTTGCGCAGCCCTATACCCGAGCCTTCTCCGAGTGTCTTCGGATCGCTGATGTCGCCGCCAGCGTACTGGTATCCTGCACCACGTGGCGTGCTAAGGAAACCGATATCAGCCTGCACTGCGTCCTGCAGCGTAGCGTCGAGACGACCCGAGAGCAGGTCGGCATAGACCTGGTCCTGGTTCTGGTACGCCACCACATTCACGCCTGCTGGTGCCCAGTAAGTTTTTGCGTAGGTTTCCTGGATCGTACCCTGCTCAACGCCCACTGACTTGCCCTTCAGCGAGTCGGTCGTCGGCAGAATCTTTGAACCCCTTTTTTCGACGAGGCGCGTCGGCGTGCTGTACAACTTCGCCGAGAACGCAATCTGCTCGGCTCGTTGCGGCGTAATCGACATCGAAGAAAGCACTCCGTCAAATTTTTTCGCTTTCAGCGCAGGAATCAGCCCGTCAAAATCATTCTCGACCCACACGCATTTCGCCTTCAGGCGCGCGCAGATTTCGTTTCCGAGATCGATGTCAAAACCAACGACCTTGCCATCAGGGCTCTTCGATTCAAATGGTGCGTAGCTTGCATCCACACCAAAGCGAATCGTTGACCAGTCTTTGGCACAGGCGCCGGATGCAACCACCGCAAGCGTGACACATATAGCGAGCTTCTTTAGCTTCTTCATCACTGTCTCCAGAATAATTTTACTTTTTTAAAGCACGTCACCATAAAGGCGAACGACTACACAAACAACTTCGCCGATTTCATAAAATTCACACTACCTTCGCACACCTAATCAATCTATTAAAGATATGCTCACGTGACTACACGATAAAACTAGGCCTCGTGACAATTCAAATACATTTCAGTTGAGGCCACGCCCCATGGCAAAATGGCCGGAACCGTTTAGCCTGGAGAGAGCGCTTACCCCCAGCCAGCAAACAGAACGACCTCCCTAACCTCTTCCAAAGATGGCAAAGCCTGCCTCCGGGTGCCTTCCGCCCGCCTTCGTCTCGTGTTGATATACAACGCGATATTACTGTCGCTGCCCGTCAACCTCGATCCAGATGCGGGGGAATTAGCCTGAACGCCGACAACCGGAGCAATGGCGCGAGGGACGAAATATGGACGAAACCCTGCAAGTATCGTGCGCCCCGTCCATCCGGTTCGCCCGGTCGTCATGCCCCGTCTTTTCGACTATTAAACCGGAGGATTGCCGACCTTTATGAGCCGATAGCCAACATGGCGCGCTTGGGCATGCACTCGAAGGATATCGATGAGTTCGTTGACGATCTGGCCAATCTCTTTGCCACCGGTCGACGGAGCCGCAGCATCAATAATGAAGTAGGCGTTCTGTGTTGACTCCGTCAGTCTCGTGCGTCTCCCCTGACGCCAGTTCCAGCGTCGGCAAGTGACGCCGACGTCATCCGTCCAGACAACCTCCCCTTCAGGAACGGTGACCGCCTCGGATGTCGAATCGTCCGCGATATCGAAGCTCTCACGACCAGTTGCCAGCCGAAATTCGAGCCGACCTTGAAGCGTATCGAGATCCTCACCGCCGATAGGCACAAGGTGGCGCAAGCTTAATGCGTTATAGAAGTCGACCAGACAGTTGATGCCAGGGACCGAAGACTCTGGTCGAAGTGCTCGTCGAGCGAGCGACTCTACCGAACACGGGTACTTGCGTGGTTTTGCGTTGAAGCGCTTATAGATGTCGTGCCAGCAAGCAATTTTGGGGTGGTCGCGCAACTCGTTTGCATCGACAGTCTCGCGTAAGGCCGCGGCAGCGTCGGCGAGAGCACTTGTGCTCGCACTACTCGATGGACCGTTACTCAGCCCAAGTGCTACGACGACGGCAACAGTCGCCTCCGGGAACGCATCTTCAATCGCGTCCGAGACGCGGAATTGTTCTAACGCTATTGCGACAGGATCTTCGGTTTCAACAGACACAGCACACTCCCAAGTACACACTGAGAACGACTATAGCCCGAAAAAAACGAAAGTACAATATATTTGCCTGTAAGTTCATTTTAATGACATCAGCCGAACACCCCGGCACCCGCTCGCACGGCTGTCCGAGGCTCGACGACCACCATCATGAAAACGACCTCGTGGTCGTGGTCGTTTGCGTACCGGTGCGGCACGTCTGCAGAGAACACCAATGCCTCCTGCGAAACCACTGTTTCGCATACCGGTCCGGCTGTAACCGTGAGTGCTCCAGAGTTGACGAACAGAAGCTCCTTCGTGCCCGAAGGATGCGCGATTCCATCATAGGATTCGTGCGGACTCAGACGCCATTCCCAGAATTCAAGTACGGACGGGTCGTCAAAGCCAGTGATAAGCCGCCCACGGCCACCCGCCACTCCACGCCAGAGTTCCGATGCCTCGGACAGCCTGGTTTTGTAAGCCGCTGGGCGAGAGTCGGCCTCTATTAACTTCGAGATGGGAACGACGAGCGCATTCGCGAGCCTGCATAGCGTCGCGACACTCGGGTTGGTCTTACCTTGCTCAATCTGGACAACCATTCCGCGGCTAACACCCGACGCCAGCGCCAGTTGGTCCAGCGTCAGTCCGCGCGACTTACGTTGCGCGACCAGATTTCTTCCGACGGTTGTGTTGATGGCGTCGACATCATTCATGTGAGAATCGGTCCTTGTTGTGAGATCAATATAATGTATCACGCGCGCAAATTACTGTTGGTCCTCCTGCGCCGGTCTGGCATGCATGGTGACCCAACAGCATCCATGGCCCCCTAGGTCATCCGCAGACCGCGCGTTGCATGTGCCTACTGCTTTCCGGCACGCCAAGCCCGGGTCTAACCGCTCTCGGCCTATGTGCACAGTCCACTGATCGCAAGCAGGCCACGTAGACGTGCCTCCAGACCTCCACTGACGTCAACATATTCAGCATACTTATTGCCAAAGACACTCCATCTCGGACGAGATACCTACGGGCTCATCGCTCGCGCCCCATGTCCCGAGCCCTCTCTCTTTAGCGATGACGATCGGACTCATGCCTCGACCACGCATCCGTCAGCGTATTTAATTTGAGAACTTTTATTTGCCGACAGTTCAATATATTGTACTATAGGCTCAATACGATCACTTGTTCAGTTGCGCCCCACGCCGGCCGCTTCGTACTCCTTCATTACACTCCTGACAAAAAATGGGTTCGATTCTCGCGCTTATCTCATCAGTTTGTTACGGGTCAGCCGACTTCCTGAGTGGCTATTCGGCACGCCGGGTATCGATTGGATATGTGATGCTCTTCAATCAGGTTCCTGCGCTGGCAATCACGGGCCTGCTTGCGTTACTGGTTCACGGACACATGACAGGTGTGGCCGATTGGTGGTGGAGCGCAGCAGCTGGTCTGAGCATTGCGATATCTCTGCCGGCTCTATGTATGGCACTTGGCATCGGCCCCATGGCGGTTGTCGCACCCGTGACAGCGCTGATTGTCATCGTTCTGCCGGCTCTATTTGGCGTGCTTGTTACGCACGAAAGGGCGCCCCTTCACGCCTACCTCGTTTTTTTGCTTGGAGCCGTGGCCGTCGTCATTGTCAGAGGAGCCGAGCATGGCACAGGCAATATCGAAGACAAGGGCCGTCTGGGCAAGGGCTTGCTTCTTGCCGTGGTTGCAGGAAGCGGTATCGCAGCGACGTACATATGCCTGAAGCAGGTATCCGGGCAGACGGGATTGTTACTGTTGATCATCGCGCGGTCGGTGTCCCTCGCCGTCCTGACGATCATCGCCCTTATTAGTCATCGCGAACGCTGGAAACGCAACCTGACCTTCGCGCGCCGTCTTTATCACTGTCGCCGGATGCCTGGATGCATCGGGTACGATCCTTTACAAGTCCGCCTTGATCTATAGTGGACAACTGTCAATCGTGGCAACGTTGGTCTCGCTCTACCCTCTCACCACTGTGGTACTGGCCACGACCACATTGCGTGAGCAACTCACCTGGCAGCGCGTTTTAGGCGTCCTGCTGGCTTTGTCAGGCATCGGCCTGTTGGTCAGCGGCTCGTAAAACCCTCGCGCGGATCAGATACCTCCGTAACGTGGATAACGAGGCTTGCCACCGTTGCTGTGGGCAAACACTTTTTCACGCTGCATAAGCTTCGACCCAAGATACCTAACAACATGACGCCGCCGATGTATTCCGCCCGCGTCGGTGTCCCCAAAGGCGGGGATCGCGCCGATACCATCGATAGATACAGCAAGCACCGGTATAGCCGGCCAACCATTGCGTTGAGCGGAGGTGCGACGCCATGTTCCAGGCTGCCCGCAGCAACGTTCGCCGGCCCACGGCAGCCCGTATCGCCTTACAAAAGACGTAGAGGCCCCCTCCAGCCTCCGGTCGGTGTACTACGTCGCGTCGCGCCGGTACATAACGCCAGAAAGGAGAACGCGCTACGAGGAGAGGAACCGTGTGGCGCACTGAAGGCGCGCGGCATCAATGTGCATCTTGCAGCAGGCGGCGCTAATGTCTGGAGATCGCTGAACAAAAATGCGAAACAAGTCGCGCTTGACCTTGCGAGAACGGGATGGCTTGTTCCCTTTGACGGGAGGGACCGGACTCAAGCAATTCGCGTCGCTATCTCCCTGTTGCAGGACGGTCAGGCACAGCGATTTGCGTCCGATCTGGCATCCAGAATTTCACACTGAAAGCGCAACCCATCAACATTTTATGAGAGTAGAAGTATGGCAAAGGAAAATCAGGTACCGCATTGGCTTCACGGCAGCATCCCTGCAATCGTCACACCGATGCATGAGGACGGCAGTCTCGATCTGCAGGCGTTTCGAAGGCTGATCGACTGGCATGTGGAAGCTGGCTCGAACGGTCTCGTTGTCGTAGGCACGAGTGGAGAATCGGCCACCTTGTCGGTGGAGGAACACATCCTGATGGTGAAGACGGCGGTCGAGCACGCGGCCAAGCGATTCCCGATCGTCGCCGGCGCGGGCGCCAACTCCACCACCGAAGCCATCGAATTGTCGGAGCTGGCAAAAAAAGTCGGAGCTGATGCGACGCTTCAGGTCGTGCCGTACTACAACAAGCCGACACAGGAAGGCATGTACCGGCATTTCCGCGCGATCGCCGAAGCCGTCAATCTGCCCATGATTCTCTACAACGTCCCAGGCCGTACTGTCGCCGACATGAGCAACGAGACGATCCTGCGTCTCGCTGAGGTGCCAGGCATCATCGGCGTGAAGGACGCGACGGGGAATATCGACCGCGCAGCTCATCTCATCAAGCATGCGCCCGCACAATTCGCAATCTATAGCGGCGACGACCCGACAGCGGTCGCGCTGATGCTGCTCGGCGGCCATGGCAACATCTCCGTCACGGCCAACGTCGCACCCCGAGAGATGAGCCAGCTCTGCCGCGCCGCGCTCGAAGGCGACGCCATCACAGCGCGACGTATCCACCTTCGCCTGCTGTCGTTGCACAAGCAACTCTTCTGCGAAGCCAATCCGATTCCGGTCAAATGGGCGCTGCAGGCGCTCGGACGCATTAAAGCCGGCATCCGGTTGCCCCTCACTCCGCTCGACGAGCAGTATCGCGATGTCGTGCGCTCTGCACTACAGGATGCCGGTCTGCTAGTGTGAGAAACACGCCTTCCCGTAGGGCGGATTGGTCTGAGGCGGGGGCGTACCCCCGCGTCAACCAATTTGCAAGGCGTGGTTACACGCAGTCTGCGTGGCCCATTGATCGCGTTGAAAGGGGGCAGTCCCCTCTAACGCACGCCGCCCGGAATCCCCGGTTCGGCGCGTTCCCGCTGCACTCACGTTACAGATTCGGCGGCTCCGGCTGCCTCCATCGAGGCGACCCCATTCTCCGTACGCGCTCTTGGCCAGCGCGTCTGCGTCGAAGATCTGCTCTGAAACGACAATAAGGCGTCATTGCCCCGATTTGTTTCGCTATCCGAACATTAACTAATTTTTCACCGCCCGATCGAGTTGTGTGCTCGCGTTCAGTCTCTTCGAGATCCGCCACCACAAGGTCACATGATGAGCCGCGTGCAGGTGGCACGCGCATCAAGATTTCCCCGCCGCCAGGAACCCGACGCACTGCAAGCGCGGCCAACGATCAGACGGGATCGGCTCTCACTGCTTCCTTTCCGAGGGTTCGTCGACGGCTCAGATACGGCCGGCGCGCTCCAACGTCGCATGCAGCAGCGCATCCGCGCCACGGCCAACGTCGTCAGGCAAGATGCCCTCCGCTTCGTTGCGACTGATCCCGTCCACGCAGGGAATGAAGATCATTGCAGCGGGACAATATTTCGCGAGGTGAATGGCGTCGTGGCCTGCGCCGCTCACGATGTACTGACTCGCATAACCCGGTTCGCACCGCGCGTTGCACGGCGTAAACGCAGCCGGCATCGAAAACCGCGAACGGGCTGGCCCAGTGGTCCGCGATCTCGACGGTCAGTCCGCGCCGACTGGCAATGGCTGCAAAGCGGGCAAGCACGAAGTCGTGCTTGCCCGCCCGCTCCGCGTCGCTTGGATTGCGTAGATCCACAGTGAAGTGCAACTCTCCGGGAATCGTGTTGCGCGAGGTGTTCGGGATATGGCCCTCGCCTATCGTCGCGGGACCTTGCGGTGCGAACTCGCCTGCGATCGCCTCCAGTTTCGCGACCAACTCGGCGGCGGCAAACAGGGCATCCTAGCGATATGGCATCGGCGTCATGCCAGCGTGCGCGGCACGTCCCACGACACGCACGTCGAGCCGGCGGAACGCCTGACCGCCGGTGACCACGCCCATCGACACGCTGCTCGATGTGCGTTTCGAAATACGTATCGAAGATCGTCCCGGGCACTGCGCGTGCCCGCGTAGCCGCTTTCCCGCAGCGCGTCGGCGACCGTCACGCCTACCGCGTCGCGCCAGGCAAGCACCGCGGGCGTGAAGCGCGCGCCTTCCTCGTTGGCCCACACGACGATCTCGATCGGCTTGCCAGTTTCAATGTCCGTATCATCGAGTGTGCGCACCACCTCCAGCGCGGCGAGCACACCGCATACGGCATTGAAGCGGCCGCCCTCGAGCTGTGTTTCGAGAGCGCTGCCGCTCAGTTGTCAATCAAGCAGACGGTTCTCCAAACGTCTGTCGTAGCAATTCCGCCGCAATATCCGCGACTCGGGCCACGTGAGCTGTGGCTGCATCTCGCGCGCGGTGCGCGTCGCGCGCACGGATCGCATCGAGAATGCGGTTCATCTCCTGCACAGCCTGCCGGCCGCGGTCGTCGGAGGCGATCGTCATCGCGCGCAAACGGTTGATCCGTGCATTGAGCGTCTGCACGATTTCCCACGACACTTTTTTTCCGCCGCCATGGAACATAACCTCGTAAAACATGGCCGTTAGCTCCAGCACCGTCTCATGCGCGTGCGCTTCGAACGCCTGCTGGATTCGGGTGATGCACTCGGCCAGCAGCACAATCACCGTTTCATCCGCATGCTGCGCGCAAGCCATCGCCGCATCGCCTTCAAGCAGCGCGCGGATCTCGTAGATTTCGGCGGCCGTCCCGGCATCCAGTCTCGCGACGATCGGCCCCTGATTCGGGATCGAATCGACCAGTCCTTCCGTCTCCAGATGCCGTAGAACTTCGCGCACGACGGTGCGGCTCACACCCAGTTCTTCACACAGCGAACGCTCGACCAGCCGCTCGCCCGGACGAAAGTGAGCCTCCAGAATCGCCGTGCGCATTTTCTCGAGCGCGAGTTCACGCAACGTCGTGGTGCGGCGTTCGACTTTCAGCGAAGGCAGAGTGTCACTCATGGTGTGCATTGTCGTGCTCACGCCTGCGCGAACAGCCGCACATCGCGCGTGTCCCAATCGACCAGCGCCTGCGTGCCGATCGACAACCCGCTGTCATGGCGATGTCCGGCCGGCATGCGAATCGAAATCTCCTGCTGCCATGGCGTCGCGACGGCGTAATGCATCGCGTCGCCGAGATACGTGATATCGCGCACGGTGACAGGCAGACCCGTTGCACCACTTGCGTCGCGCTGCGCCTGAATACGCATTTGCTCCGGGCGGATCATCAGCGTGCCTTCGTCGCCTGCGGTGAGCACCGGGTTGAAGCTGCCCGAACTCACCGTATGACCATTCGGGAACACGCCGTTCATCCGGCCGTCGTTGTTCGACGTCACACGCACCGGCAGGAAATTCGAATTGCCGATAAAGCTCGCGACGAAACGCGAGGCGGGATTCCCATACAGTTCCTCGCCGGTACCGACCTGCTCGATGCGCCCCTTGTTGAACACGGCGATGCGATCCGACAGCCGCAACGCCTCTTCCTGATCGTGCGTCACATAGAGAATCGTGACGCCCGTCTCCTGATGAATGCGGCGCAGTTCGAGCTGGATTTCCTCGCGCAGTTTTTTGTCCAGCGCGGAGAGCGGTTCGTCCATCAGCAGCACGGGCGGATCATAGGCGAGCGCGCGGGCAATCGCGACGCGCTGCTGCTGCCCGCCCGACAATTGCGCGGGCATCCGGTCGCGGCACTCGGACAGATGCACGAGCTTCAGCATCTGTTCGACCTTGGCCTTCACTTCCGCGTCGGGACGGCGGCGCACGCGCAACGGAAAGGCGATGTTCTCGCCCACCGTCAGATGCGGAAACAGCGTATAGCGCTGAAACACCATGCCGATATGGCGCTTGTTCGGCGCGACGGAGAGCAGCGGCTTGCCGTCGAGCAGCACGCGCCCTTCGCTCGGCTCCTGGAAGCCCGCAACGATATAGAGCGTGGTGCTCTTGCCCGAACCCGACGGTCCGAGAAAGGTCATGAACTCGCCCTTGCGCACATCGAGCGATACATGGTCGATGGCGACGACGTCGTCGTAGGTCTTGCGCAGGCGCTGGATTTGCAGGAATGCGGCAGTCATGGCTGATTCACCTCGGTTATCGTGCGCGGCGCAGAATCGCGCCCGCCAACATCAATACGGTCGTCAATCCGACGAGCAGCGAAGAAGCCGCCGCCACGACGGGCGTCAGGTCCTGCCGCAGAGTTGCCCAGATCCGCACGGGCAGCGTCTGCAAGGTCGGACTCGACATGAAGATCGACACCACTACTTCGTCCCACGACGCGAGGAATGAGAAGATCGCGGCGGCGAACAGACCGAGCCGGATCGCGGGCAACGTGACGCGCAGCTTCACTTCCAGCGGCGACGCGCCGCAGATCAGCGCCGCGTCTTCGAGCGCCGTGTCGAAGCTCGACAGCGAGTTGCTGATCGAGATGATCGAGAATGGCAGCGCGATGATCAGGTGGCCGATCACGAAACCCGTCATCGTGCCGTTCAGTCCGATGCGCAGAAAGAACGCGTACAGCGCGACGGCCAGCACGACGACTGGCAACACCATCGGCGTGAGGAAGAACGCCTGCACGGCATTGCGTCCGCGAAACTTGCCGCGCACGAGCGCAAGCGACGCGAGAAAGCCGATCAGCACGGATAGCGCCGTGACGATCACCGCGAGCTTCGCGCTCGTCAGCAGCGAGTCGATCCAGCCGGCGTCGGTGAAAAGCTGGCGATACCACTCCAGCGTCCAGCCCGGCGGCGGAAAGATCAGCCATTGCGAATCGCCGAACGACAGCGCGACGATGAACGCGATCGGCAGCAGGAGAAACAGTGCAACGGCGGCGCCAACGGCCAGCAACATATAGCGCAGCGCGCCCAGACGATCGAAATCGAGCAACATGTCAGTCCTCCCGCCGGGCCGCCCCAAGGGAGGCCGACGCCCCCTCGGGGGGCAGCGAACGTAGTGAGCGTGGGGGTTGTTTCATCTCAGCGGCCTCCCGGATTGGCGCGCGCACTGCCGGTGAAGCGCAGTTGCAGCGCATACAGTGCGAGCGTCACGGCGAGCAGCACGAAGGCGGCGGCACCGGCGAGGCCCCAGTTCAGCAGCTGCTGCACGAGCTGGGCGATAAGTTCCGCCAGCATCATGTAGGACGCGCCGCCGAGCAGTGCAGGAGTGACGAAATAGCCGAGCGCCATCACGAACACCATCAACGCGCCCGACGCGATGCCCGGCATCGCGAGCGGCACCAGCACCCGCCAGAACGCCTGCCAGCGGCTCGCGCCGCAGATCGCCGCGGCGCGCAACGTGGATGGGTCGATGCTCCGCAGCGTGGCGTGCAGCGGCATCACCAGGAACGGCAGCATGATATACGTCATGCCGATGGTCACGCCGATCAGGTTGTTGACGAGCGTCAGCGGCTCGCTGATCACGCCGAGCGCCATCAGCAAACGGTTGATCGGCCCGGTCTGTTGCAGCAGCACCATCCAGGCGAACGTGCGCGCCAGCAGGTTGGTCCACATCGACAGCAGCATGATCGCGAACAGCGCGGAACTCAGCTTGCGCGGCGCGATGGCGAGCAGCCACGCCGTCGGGAAGCCGATCGCGAGGGTCGCCACCGTCACTACCGTCGCCACCAGGAACGTGTTGCCGAACACTCGCAGATAGGTCGTCGAGCCGAGCAGTTGCGCGTAGTTGCTCAGCCCCGGCGCCGGTTCGAGCACGCTGTGCAACAGCAGCGACAGCACCGGCAGCAGAAAGAAGATCACGAGCAGCAACAGCGCGGGCACCAGCAGGCGGATGCTGCGCCAGTCGCGCCGCCGGCGCGTGGCCGTCGCGGGCGGATGCGCGACGGTACTCAGAACATTAGGCATGGTGTCTCCCATCCACTCCGATGACTATGCGGCGCTCACGTGCAGCGTGCCTATTTCGATTGCCACGCGTACCAGCGCTTGGCAATCGCATCGCGGTTCTCGGCCCAGTACTTCATGTCGAGATTGATCTGCGAGGACTTGTACTGATCGGGCAGCGTCTTCGCAATGGCGGGCGACATCAGCGCGGCCGACTTCACGTTGATCGGCGCATAGCCCGTATCCGTCGCGAACTTTGCCTGCGCCTGAGCGCTCGTGGCGGCGGCGAGGTACTTCATCGCTTCGGCCTTGTGCTTTGCGCCCTTAGGAATCACCAGCATGTCGGCGGCCGTCAGGTTCTGGTTCCACGAGATGCCGACCGGCACGCCTGTCTGTTCGAGCGCATGCAAGCGTCCATTCCAGAACATGCCGATGGGCGCCTCGCCCGACGCGAGCAGTTGCTGCGATTGCGCGCCGCCGCTCCACCAGACGATATCGCCCTTGATCGTGTCGAGCTTTTTGAACGCGCGGTCGAGGTCGAGCGGATAGAGCTTGTTGGGCGGCACGCCATCGGCGAGCAGCGCGATTTCGAGCACGCCGGGGGCCGACCATTTATAGAGCGTGCGCTTGCCGGGGAATTTCTTCGTATCGAACAGATCGGCCCACGTGACCGGCTGCGCGCCCGCGTACTTCGCCTTGTTGTAGCCGAGCACGAACGAGTAGTAGAAGCTGCCCACTGCGTCCTGCGTCGCGAAGCGCGGATCCAGTTCGTCCTTCTTCACGACGGAATAGTCGATCGGCTCGATCAGTCCTGCCCGCTGCGCGGCGTACGCGAAATCGCCTTCGACATCGACCACATCCCAGTTCACATTGCCGCTGTCAACCATCGCCTTGAGCTTGCCGTAGTCGGTCGGGCCGTCCATCAGCACGTTGACGCCCGTCGCTTGCGTGAAGGGCTGTGCCCAGTTCTTCTGTTGCGACGACTGCGTGGTGCCGCCCCAACTCGTGAAAACGATCGGGTCCGCGGCCAGTGCCGGGGACGCCGCGAGCGTCGCCGCGCAGAGCGCGATCAGCGGCGCGATAAATGAGTTGCTTCTGCTGCTCATGTCTCTCTCCAAGGAATACGGTCGGTATCGGTCCAACGTGTAAGGTAGCGAGTCGAATGCTCTCTCAGGCGAGCGGCGAAAATCGCGCTGGCTTCATGATCTTGTTTTCCATCTCTTCCATCAGCGCCTGAATCTTCGGCGCAAAGGCCCGCCACGCGGCGTCTTCAGCGAGCGCGGCACGGCGGCGTTCGCGCTCGTCGAGACTCGGATAGGCCCAGATATGCACGATCTGATTCAGCGGTCCGATCTCCGAAAAGAAGTAGCCGACCAGTTGACCCAGATACCGCTTCTGCAATTCGATGCCCTCCTCCTCCACGAGCTTCAGATAAGTGGGCACGGCGCCCGTCTTGATGCGGTATGTGCGGATTTCGTAGAACATGCTGGCTTGTCTCGTGTCGACCAGAGTTGGCGCCTGTGCGTCAGCGCATCACGAACGGATCGGCAATCGGTTCGTCCGACGTGCGGATCCACACCGACTTCGTGCGTGTGTAATCGAGCACTGCTTCGAGCCCGCCTTCGCGACCGAGACCGGACAGGCCATAGCCGCCGAACGGCACGATCGGCGACACCGCGCGATACGTGTTGACCCACACGATGCCCGCGCGCAACGCGCGCGTGAGCCGGTGCGCCCGCGTCAGGTCGCGCGTGAATACGCCCGATGCGAGGCCGTAGCGCGTGTCGTTGGCGAGTGCGATGGCATCGGCTTCGGTATCGAACGTGACGACGCTCAGCACCGGCCCGAACAGTTCTTCCATCACGCTCGGCACTTGCGCGTTCGCGCAATCGACGATGGTCGGCAAAAAGTAGTTGCCTTGGCCGACGCCGTCCGGTTGCTTGCCGCCGGTGACGATGCGCCCGCCCGCTTCGACGCTCGCGCGCAGCACCTTCTCGATGTGTTCGAGTTGACGGCGGGTGGCGAGCGGTCCCATTTCGGTCGCGATGTCCTGCGGATTGCCGATGCGAATCGTTTGCGCCTTCGCCACGAGCCGCTCGATCAGCGCATCGTGAATGCCGCGCTGCACGACGAGCCTTGAACCGGCGACGCAGCTTTGCCCCGTCGCCGCGAAAATGCCCGCGATGACGGCGTTGCAGGCGCTGTCGAGATCGGCGTCGTCGAATACCAGCACAGGCGACTTGCCGCCGAGTTCCAGCGACATCGCCGCGAGGTTTTCCGCCGAATTGCGCACCACGCGACGCGCCGTTTCCGGGCCGCCCGTAAAGGCGATACGCGAGACGAGCGGATGACTCGTCAACGTGCGCCCGCAATCGTTGCCGAAACCGGTCACGATATTGACGACGCCTTTCGGAAAGCCCGCTTCGTGCACCAGCCGGGCGAATTCGAGCAACGGCGCGGGACCGTCCTCCGACGCCTTGAGCACGATCGTGCAACCCGCGGCGAGCGCGGGACCGACCTTCACCGCCGACAGGAACAACTGCGAATTCCACGGCACGATGCCCGCGACCACGCCCACCGGCTCGCGCCGCAGCGTGACTTCCATATCGGGTTTATCGACCGGCAGCCAGGCACCCTGAATCTTGTCCGCGAGGCCCGCGTAATAGCGGTAGTACTCGGCGACATAGCCGATCTGACTACGCGTCTCGCGGATGATCTTGCCCGTGTCCCGAGTTTCGAGTTCCGCAAGACGCGGCGCATGTTGGGCGACGAGATCCGCGAGCCTGTACAGCAGCTTGCCGCGCGCGCTCGCCGTCAGATTCGCCCACGCCGGATCGTTCAGCGCGCGATCGGCCGCGCGCACCGCGCGGTCGACATCCGCCGCGCTGGCGGCCGGCATGCTCGCCCACACGTCGCCCGTCGATGGATCGACGCTGTCGAAATGCTCGTGCGCATCTTCGAACGCACCGTCGATGTATTGCTGGAACCGCTGGACCATGTCAGCCACTCCGTGGAGTTATCAGATGTAAGAGCGTTCGCGTCAGCGCGCGTCGAACGCGGGCATCACGTCGGAAATGAACAGCTCCAACGACTTGCGCTTGCGCTCGAAGCTCATATGGCTGTCGAGCCAGAAGCTGTACTGGTCGTAGCCGAGTTCCTCGTAACCCTTCAGGCGCGCGATCACCTGCTTCGCCTCGCCGATCACGAGGTTCTTACGGATCGCCTCGGGCGAGTATTGCGGGAACATCTCGACGTCGGCATCCGTCAGCGGCTCGATGAAGCCCTGCTCGACCGGCCGCTCGTTCTTGAACCATTTGCTGAAGTAGCGATAGAAGCGCGCGAGGTCTTCCACCGCTTCGTCCACTTCGGCGGCATTCGCGCCGACGAACGTGTGCATCAGCATCATCACCTGCGGACGCGGCACATCGGGATGCACGGCGCACGCGACATTGAAGCGCTCCATCAGACTCACGACCTCGGCGTCGCCCTGGGCCAGCGACGTCACTTGCACATTGCAGCCGTTAGCGATGGCGAACGCATGCGAGTTCGGATCGCGCGCGGCCAGCCACATCGGCGGATTCGGTTGCTGGATGGGACGCGGCACGGGCGTCGTCGACGGCCACGACCAGAACTCGCCCTGATGCGCGTAATCGCCCTTGAAGAGCTTGCGCAACGCGGGCACCAGTTCACGCATGCGCGCACCGGCGCCCATCGCGTCGAGGCCCGGCAGCAGGCGCTCGTATTCGAACGAATACGCACCGCGTGCGATACCCAGATCGAGCCGCCCGTTGCTCGCGACATCGACCATCCCGGCCTCGCCCGCCAGCGCGATCGGATGCCAGAACGGCGCGATCACCGTGCCGGTGCCCAGACGAATGCGTTCCGTCTTCGCGGCAAGATACGACAGATTGACGAAAGGATTCGGCGCGATCGTGAATTCCATCGCGTGATGCTCGCCGATCCACGCTGTTTCGAAACCGCCGCGCTCGGCGAGCTGCACGAGCTCGGTCATCTGGTCGAACAGTTCGCGATGCGAGGTCGTGTCGTCGTACCGCTCCATATGCAGGAACAATGAAAACTTCATGATGATTCGTCTCCCGTGTCGACCGGAGTTCGTGCTTTAGCACCTACTCCGGTCCCATGCTGCGGGCTGCGCGACGTGCGCAGCAGGATTCATCGGCGGATTGGCCTTTGGTGCGTTCAGTACGCGAGCGCGAGCGTCTGCACTGTGCCGGCCTCCGTATCGCCGACATAGATGCCGAACGCGTCTTCGCTGCGTTCGCGCACGTAGCGCTCGAGCATCGAGCGCACCGCGTCATCGCGCAGTTCGTGCCACGGAATCTGCGCCAGCGGAACGATGCGGATCGTGCTGTCCATCCACGCCGCGCCGCTGTCGATCACACGGCCGCGATAATAGATTTGTACACTCGCCGCCGGCCCGTTGCCTGACTCGAATACGGCAAAAATAAAGTCGAGATGCGCTTCGAGGCCGAGCTTCGCCAGCACGCCGCGCAGGCTCGCCGCGTCGCTCGCGGGTTCGAGCCTGATACCCGAGGGCAACTGCAAGCCTTTCGGCGTATCCAGCAGCACGAGTCCATCGCGATGTTCGAGAATCGCGCCCACTTGCGCCCGTGATCCGGCGGCAGCCAGCGCATCCTGGGACAAACTGAAGTTCACATACGCGCCCCGGCAGTAGCCGAGCGGCGACGAGCTGGTATGAAGAAAATCGACCACACGTCCGATCAGGATGATGTGATCGCCGGCATCGACCACCTCATGCGTGGTGCAATCGAAGGTCGCCGCCGCGCCGTCCATCACGGGCGCGCCCGTTGCGCGCGTTTGCCAGGCGACTTGCGCGAACTTGTCGGCCGCTTTCGAGGCGAACACGCCGGACACGGACTTCTGATCTTCGGCAAGCACGCTCACGGCGAAGTGGCGCGTTTGCGAAAACACTTCATAGCTCGATGCGGTCTTGGCGATGCACACGAGGATCAGCGGCGGATCGAGCGAGACCGACGTGAACGAGTTGGCCGTGAAGCCGCGCGGCGAGCCGTCCGGCTGGATCGTCGTGACGACCGTCACGCCCGTCACGAACGCGCCGAGCGCGCGGCGAAATTCGGCGAGATCGAAAGTCTGTTCGATGGTCGGCTCAGTCATGACGTTCTCCATTGATCGATTCATGCGGCGCTTCTTCCACCGACGCTTCGGCGAGAAACGCGAGCAGCCTTTCGTTGACGCCCTCGGGATCGGTGAGGTTCATCATGTGCCGCTCGTTCGCGATGATCTCGGCGCGGCCGAACGGCGTGGCCGCCGCCATCGCCCGCGACATCGCCGGGCTCGAATTCGGATCGCACTCGCCCGTGAGAAACAGCGCGGGCACGGCGAGGCTGGCGAGACGGCCGACGTGCGCATCGTCCGAGCTGGCAAAGAGCCGGTAGGTGCGCGCGTAACCGACAGGATCGACGGACAGCAGCAGCCCGTGCACGGCTTGCGCCGCCTGGGTCAGATGGCCCGGAACCGGATCGCCGAACCAGCGCGAGAGCGTGGCGTCGACGCCCGTATCCAACGGCGCATCGCCGAGCGTCGCGGCGCGCGTCATCACGGCTTCGCGCTGCGCCGGCGAGCGGTCGTACACCGCGTTCAGCGCAGCGACGCTCAGCGTGCGTTGCGGATGCTGCAGCGCGAATTCGAGCGCGACGAGCGCGCCCATCGAATGTCCGACCACATGCGCGCGTTCGATGCGCATCGTGTCGAGCAGCGCTTCGAGTTGCGACGCGTATTCGTCGAGCGTCGGCGCGACTGTCGGCAGTGCGCTGTCGCCGTGCCCGAGCATGTCGTACACGACGACCTGGTAGTTCGCTGTCAACGCTTCGATCTGCGGCGACCATACGGTCTGGTTCATACCCACCCCGTGGATCAGCACGACCGTGGCACGCGCTTCTTCCAACCGCGGCGCGTAGACGCTGTAGCTCGTGCCCGCGGCCTCGCCACGCGACACGGCACGCGCGGACGCGAGCTCAGGCTTCATGGGACTCGAGCTCCTTCAGGTCCTGATAACGGTCGCCAATGCGGTGATGCGGACGGCCGCCAATCGATGCACCGAGCGCGATCACCAGCTCATCGGGGCCAGGCGCGTCGACGATCGAAAACTGCACGGTCAGGTAGTGCGAGCGCATGCCTTCGTCGTGCTTGTGCATCAGCGGAATCGAGATCGGGCAGTTCGGACCGCCGCGCAGGTTGGTGAAGCTCAGATAGCTTTTCGCGCCGACCGCCTGGCGATAGTGGTTACCGAAGCGCAGCGTGTGAATCAGCGCCGAAGCGTGCTCGATCTCGCCCGAGGTGCCAACGATCGCCGCCTTCCCGTAGCCTTCTACCGCATCGCCGGAACCGGCCACGCGCAGCACTTCCGCCGTCAGCAATTCGCCCAGTTGCGGCGCGAGCGCGTGAATCTCGGGCTTCAGGTCTTCAACGAAGCCGCGCCCCGCCCACGGATTACGCAATACGGCCGCCGCGCCAAACAGCTTCAACGGCCGCGCCGCCTCCTTGCCGCCTTCAATGAAAGTCTCTTCGACGTATGTGACCAGCTTGCGCACTTCCAGCTTCATATCGTTCTCCTGATGGGGGTCAAGGCCGTGGTTGTTGCTCGTTGATATTATGGTATTCCATCTTATGGCCCACACAAAGAAATTCTATATTATGGAATACCATAATATTCGGTGTGCCGTTGCAGGCATGTTTTCGGCTAGCGGATAGACAAGCGCGTCCGCTTGTGCGGCGCAACATGCCTACGGTGGGATTTGTCGGGACAGAACGTCGCGCCGGCAGAACCGGCAATCGGGATAGGGGCAGGCCTCGCGGCCCGACCCCTCCCACACCACCGTGCGTACGGGTCCGTACACGGCGGTTCGGATCAGTTGATCGGCGAGGGACCCACCGACGGAAGACCCAACGAGCGGAAGTAACGATTCGACAGCGCCTTGCTCAGTGCCGGGCTATTGCTTAGGCGCCAGACACCGTGGGGCGAACCCGCCGTTTGTGCGGCAAGGTTTCGGTCCACGCCTCGCGCAACTAGCTCCCGGAATCGGGTCCGGCCACGCTTCCACTGCTTCCAGAAGAAGCAGCGCAGGCGGCGTCGGGTCCATTTATCCAGTTGCTTGAGCACGCTGGGTGTTTCACAGAAACCAAAGTAGCCACGCCAGCCCGTCAGATATCGTTTCAGCGTGCCGATCAACTGGTCGACGCTGATCCCGCGCGAGCGTTGCGTCAGTTCTCGGACCCGATCCTTGAAGCGAGCCAGTGCCTTGGGCGCAATGCGCCGTCTGACCTGTGCCTGCGCAGAGAAGGTGAATCCCAGAAACTTGCGCGTGTGTGGCTGCGCGACCGCGCTCTTCGTCGCGTTGACTTTCAGCTTCAGCCTGCAGGTGAGGAAGGCTTTCAGCCCCGCCATCACCCGCTGACCCGCGCGTTCGCTACGTACGTAGACGTTACAATCGTCGGCATACCTCACGAACCGCAGACCGCGTTGCTCAAGCAGCTTGTCGAGATCGTCGAGCATCAGATTGGATAACAGGGGGGACAGCGGACCGCCCTGGGGCGTCCCTTCGTCCGTTGCGCCAACCAGCCCGTTCTCCAGCACACCTGCCGTCAGGAAGGAGCGGATCAGCTTCAGAACCCGCCTGTCGCCGACGCGCTTTGCCACCCGACTCATCAGAATATCGTGACTCACGCGATCAAAGAATTTCTCCAGATCCAAGTCTACGACCCAGTGATGTCCCGCCTGAATGTAGTCTTGTGCGCGCGCCACGGCCTGATGCGCCGAGCGGCCCGGACGGAAGCCATAACTGGAGTCCGAGAACGTCGGGTCCCACTGCCTTTGCAGAACCTGCAGCACCGCCTGCTGGATGAGCCGATCAAGCGCACATGGGATGCCGAGCTTACGCACGCCACCTCCATCCGGCTTGGGTATCTCAACCCGTCTCACAGGTTGGGGTTGGTAGGTCCCACTGAGCAGCGAGGCCCGTATCGTCAGCCAGTGCTCACGCAGGTACGCCGGCAGTGCCTGAACCGTCATGCCGTCCACGCCCGGTGCACCCTTGTTCGCTTTCACACGCTTCAACGCCTGCTTCAGGTTCTCCCGTTCGCAGACTTCTTCCATCAGTCGGTCACAAGCCGACGGGCTTTCAGCCTCGGGGTTCGCCGCCATAGGTTCAGCCCCTCGGGCGGCAGTCATCCGGGCTTCACCCGGACCTCCGCCGTCAAGGACGCGTTGCGTTTTCTGCTGCTCTCCCATGTCGAGTTCTCCGGCTTACTTGCCGCTCCTTTCCGTTTGGGCCTTCAGGCGTCGCCGCCCTACTATGCCCGCTGCTGACTCCTGCCCGGCGGTCAACGTCCCTTACGAGCCGTTCAGTCCTGAATCCAGGACACCGGGCAGGCCTCCCGAGGTAAGCTCAACCGCCTTCGCCACACACCTGCCAGATTTACCACCCCGGCCCTTGATGGTTATGGACTTCGCAATCACTTGCTTGCTCGTCCGACCGGGTAGGCCTCGTATCTGGTTTCTGTTCGTCAGGTCATGGCTTTGTTCCACGCTTCTTTCAGACCCCGCCTCGCGACGACGCCCTTACGCTTCACTAATCCTTCGCCACCATCAGGCTGGATAGGGGACTTTCACCCCCGAGCTGTTGAGCATGCTCGGCACACAAGCAAAAGGCCGCCGGAGTACCGGCGGCCTTCATTTGAACGGGGTGGAATGTTGTTCAGGCGTCGGCGGTGGGCTCGCCTGGCTGCGCGAGCGCGTTCAGCGCCAGTTCGGCGGTCCGCTTGATGTGCGCGGCCGACGCGGCCGACGCCGCATCGCCGTCACGTCGCTCGATCGCGTCGAGCAGCGTGTTCATCTCGCGATTAGACTCGCCGCCGCGCCCCGGCGTGGCAATGGTCAGCGCGCGCAACCGGTTGATGCGCGCGTTCAGTGTTTTGACGACGGCCAGCGATACGCGCTTTTGTGCGCCCTCGAACATCACTTCGTAGAAACGCTCCGTGTATTCGAGCACGCGCGGCAGGTCCTGCTGCTCGAACGCGTCTTCGATGACCGCGCGGATCTCGCGCAGTTGCTCAACAAGTCCGGGCGTCGATTGCTCGGCGCACGCGCGCGCAGCATTGGCTTCGAGCAGCCCGCGCAACTCGTAGATTTCGCCGACCTGTTCAGGATCGAGTCGCGCAACGATCGGCCCTTGCCGCTACGGTGGCTTCAGCACTTCGAGACGGAAAACCACATCCGCGCCAGGCCGGACAAATCCATCATTCTCCCGCTTCGGGATCTCGGCAGCTTTTCGGGATAGCGAAGCTGCCCACTAGCTCCTCCGCCCCCCTGTTCACGCTGCGTCGGCCAGCATCGAGTGACGACAGTCCGCCGTGGCGCACCGGCATGCGTACTGCGCCCGGACATCTTCATCCAGCGGATCGTCAGTGGCGAGCAGATATTCAATGAACAGTTCTTCACCGGCCCCGATCGGCCGGAGCGCGTGGATGAAAATCCGCCCTTGGTCCTCGATGGTCTCGCAGTTCGGTGCGCACGCGTGATTGAGCCAGCGTGCACTGTTGCCACCGCGGCTCCCGTCGATCACGGATCCATCCGACAGCCCGAACAGAAATGTATGTCCTTCGACGCCTTCACGCCGGTGACGGCGCACCGCATTTCGCCACGAGGTGATTTCACCTTTGTACTCGAGTACGCGCTCGCCGGCTGCGAGCGGCATCACTGCGAACACGCCTTTGCCGTGGACTGACGATCGCCGGACGATCACACGCCTCATACTGTTACCTCGACTGATGTGCGTGCCAGTATAGAAGAGGCAGTGCGACGTGCGAAGTCACGTGGAGGATTGTTTCATCTGGGTTGCCCAGAAGAGAAACCGATTGTTCCGTCAATCGTAACCTATCGGTGCATG
>NZ_JBNPVS010000051.1:0-70141 GCF_050434225.1 Paraburkholderia sp. GAS32
TGACCTGAGGAGCGAAAATCACTGACCATAAAGTGTCAATGATGTCCCCGCACGTCTGTCAACCATGTCCCCGGTCTATACACAGCCGGCAAAGAAAAGTAGGTGCCGCCCCGCACAGGGGCAACGCTAATAGACCACTAACAATTCAAGGAAAGGCCAACACCATAGGAACACGGCCAATGCCGCCGCCAAAGGCAAAAAACAACCTCATCTAACAGCCGACTTCCCATCCCCCAAAGGCTCCGCCTCATCCCCAGCCCCTGCATCCCGCGTCTCAGGCATCGCGGCCCAAACGAGCAGCACGGCAAGTGCGCCCGCCGCAGCAAGCCCAAAAAAGCTCACCGCATTACCAAAATGATCCGCCACAAACCCAGCAGCCGTCGTGCTCAAAGTAGCCCCAATCCCGGCAGCCAACCCAAACAACCCGATACACAGGTTATACCGCCCCTTCCCGCCAGCAACATCGGCGGCAATCAACGGCAGCATCACACCGAACACGGCCGCGCTCAGGCCGTCGAGCATCTGCACCGGCACCAGCAAATAAGGGCTGCTGATCCCGGCAAACAACAACGCCCGTATCGGCAACGCCGAAAACCCAAGCAGCAGAATCGGCCTGCGTCCCCACCGCTCGGCAGAGCGCCCAACCCATGGCGACATCATCGCCACAATCGCCTGCGGCACGATAATGCACGCGGCAATCACAAGCTGCACGTTGTCGCCCATGCCGGCCGTCACTTCGCCAGCGGCAAGGTTCAACATCGCCGCATTCGACAAGTGGAACAGCACGATACAAGCCGCAAACAGCAGCATCCGCTTGTCACGCAACAACTCGCGCAAACTCTCGCGCCGTTCGATCTGCGCCGGTGTCGGCCCGGTTTTCGGCAGCTCGATCGTGTCGGTACGCTGGATCATCGTCAGCGCAAACAGCGCAGGGACCGCCAGCGCCGCGGTCAGCCAGAACACCGCGCGGGGCGAATAGTATTCGCCGAATACGCCCATCAACCCGGCCGCGACGGCGCTGCCGATCGACGCCCAGCGCGCATTGCGTCCCAACCGGTCGCCCAGATTCGCGCGCCCCACCAGCGCGAACGAGATCGCGGCCAACGCTGGCGTCAGCATGCAGCTCGCAAAGCCGTGGAACACCTCCGCGGCAATCACCGGCAGCACCGTCGGGCTCGCAGCCAGCAGCACCGCACTGAAGATGATCGCGAAGATCGCCCATGCGGCAGCGCCTTTCTTGTTGCGCAACGCGTCGACGGCAGCGCCGCCCGGCACCTGGCTCACCATCGCACTTATAGTGCCGACGGACAGCGCCATGCCGATCTCGCCCTGAGTCCACTTGTGCGAGGCAAGGTACGACGCAATGAACGGCCCGAAACCCGTCTGCACGTTGGCGACGAAAAAATTCAGCCAATCGAGTGCGCGCAAACTGCGCGCGGTGACTAAAGTGCGGCCTGTCATCGGGCCGCCCGTGTGTTGGAACCCGCCGTGACTGTGGCCGGCGCGGCAGAAGCCGCAGTGGCGGGCGCTGGCGCGGAAGCGGGAGCGGGAGCGGGAGCGGGCGGCGGCGCGGGCGACACCGCGCGGATCGGCTTGTCGCTGGCGTACGGCGGCGTCGCGTTGATCTGCGCATCGCTCAGATCGATCAGCGGATGCAGCTCCTTGTCTTTCGTGACGAAACGCAGCGCGGACCAGTTGGCGGCAATCGTGCGCCGCTCGGTGCTGACCATGCCGTTGACGTCGAGCACGACCGCCTGCGGCTGCGCGTTGGCGTCGATCAGCACATCGATCACGCGGCCGACCTTGGCGCCGTTCGAGCGCTCGACGTCGGTGTCGATCAGCGGCAATTGCACGGCGGCGGACTTCGCCGCGGGAGTCGGCGTGGCCGTCGCGTTAAGTGTGATCGGCGCGGTCTTCGCGGTCGGCGTGAAGCGGAACGCGTTCCACGGGAAATTGACCTTGCGATCGCCGACGCCGAGGAAGCCTTGCAGATTGACCACGATTTCGCGCGGCTTGCCGCTCGCATCGGCGATCAGATCGACCGCGCGGCCCACTACCTTGCCGTCGGGCTTCTGCACTTCGCTATCGAGCAAGGCGCGCGCCTCGCTGCGCTCGATCGTGCGCAGCACGATCAGCGGCGGGGGCGCGGGGGGAGGCGGCGCGGGCGTGGCGACCGGCGGCGGAGGTTCGACCTTGCGTGGCTTGACGACCGGCTTCTTGGGCTTCTTCGGCTGTTCGGGCTCGGCCGCTTCAGTCTCGGCCGGCTCCGGCGCGGAGGCGGCTACGGGCGCGCTCGCGGGTTCGACGGGCATCACCGTGGCATCGACAATCGGCGCCTGTTGCGGGCCCCACAGCAGGCTGCAACCGGACAGCGCGAACAGCGCGAACACAGCAACAAGCAGAAGACGCCAGGCAGGACGCGAAAAACCGCCGCTCATCAAGAAGGACTCCATGGACCAGTGCGGACGGGCGCTGTGGGCCGCCGCCGTTAAGACACTCAGTTGCGTCAGGTAAGGGCCAGAGTGTAACCCGCGGCGCCGGGGCGGCCCGGTTTTGCAGGCTTTCTGACAGGTGTCCCCGGCGCACGATTCATACCGCGTTGCGCGCTCCTTGCCCCGACGTAGGCCCGTTTTTGCGCGTCGAACCCCTCAAAACCCTTTCACAACTCGATGACAAATCGTAGGTGTAAACGCGCGGAGCGTCCCCATGGTTTGCCGTCCCTTAAACGATATAAGCATCGCGACATGTCGAGCATGCCATTCATGCGATGGGAGACATATTTGTGTTGGCCTACATTTCGGGACAGCAAAAGAAGAACGGAGCATGCGGGTTGTCTGACGCATCGCAAGCCGACGTTCAAACCTTGCCACACCACATTAGATCAACGCAACGAGACGAACCTGATGGCGGCCGGAATACGAGCCGTTTCAGCCCGCTGATAAAGGAGGCACTCATCATGATGGAACCCCACGCCCAACCGATTTCTGAAGTCGGCGCCGAATCATTCGACGGAAAGGGCTTTCTTGACCGCTACTTCGAAATCTCTTCACGCGGCAGTTCGCAGCGTACGGAAATTGTCGCGGGCATCACGACCTTCCTCGCGATGGTCTATTCCGTGTTCGTCGTGCCGGGCATGTTCGGCAAAGCGGGCTTCGATACCAGCGCGGTGTTCGTCGCCGTGTGCCTGACCACCGCGTTCGGCTCGCTGCTGATGGGCGTGTGGGCGCGCCTGCCGATCGCGATCGGCTGCGCGATTTCGCTGACTGCGTTCACGGCGTTTGGCCTCGTGCTCGGTAAAGGTCTGCAGCCGAACGTTGCGCTCGGCGCCGTGTTCCTGATGGGTGTCGTCTTCACCGGGATCTCGGTGACGGGCGTGCGTTCGTGGATCCTTCGCAACCTGCCGACCGGCATCGCGCACGGCACGGGGATCGGCATCGGCCTGTTCCTGCTGCTGATCGCCGCGAATGACGTGGGTCTGGTCGTCAAGAATCCGGGCGCCGGTCTGCCGGTGTCGCTGGGCAATATCACGGCGTTGCCCGCGATCATGTCGGTGGCGGGTTTGGCTGCGATCTTCGGTCTGGTGCGCCGTCGCGTGCCGGGTTCGATCCTGATCGTGATCGTCGCGATCTCGGCGATTGCGCTCCTGATCGATCCGGCGGTGGCGTTCCACGGCGTGTTCGCACTGCCGTCGCTGAGCGCGCCGGGCCATTCGTCGCTGATCGGTGCG
The DNA here is from genome assembly GCF_050434225.1 of Paraburkholderia sp. GAS32. Taxonomy (NCBI): domain Bacteria; kingdom Pseudomonadati; phylum Pseudomonadota; class Betaproteobacteria; order Burkholderiales; family Burkholderiaceae; genus Paraburkholderia; species Paraburkholderia sp. GAS32. The sequence continues at coordinate 3,728 of NZ_JBNPVS010000051.1, forward strand.
ATGGACATCAAGGGCGCGCTGTCGATGGCGGTCCTGCCTAGCGTGCTGGCACTCGTGATGACCGCTGTGTTCGACGCAACCGGCACGATTCGCGCCGTTGCCGGACAGGCCGGTCAACTTGACGAAAACGGCCGCATCATCAACGGCGGCCGTGCGTTGACGGCGGATTCGCTGAGCTCGATTTTCTCGGGCCTGCTCGGTGGTGCACCGGCGGCTGCCTACATCGAATCGACGGTCGGTGTTGCAGCCGGCGCGAAGACGGGCATGGCAGCAGCGGTGGTCGGTCTGCTGTTCCTGGTGGTGATGTTCTTCTCGCCGTTGGCCAGTCTGGTGCCCTCGTATGCAACGGCCCCGGCGCTGATGTATGTCGGTCTGCTGATGCTCTCGAACGTGAGCAAGCTGCACATGGACGATATGGTCGACGCGATGTCGGGCCTGATGTGCGCCGTGTTCATCGTGCTGACCGCCAACATCGTGACGGGCATCATGCTCGGCTTCGCGACGCTGGTGATCGGCCGCGTGGTGAGCGGCGAGTATCGCAAGCTGAACGTGGGCACGGTTGTTATCGCTGTCGTGCTGGTCGGCTTCTATCTCGGCGGTTGGGCGATCTGATTCTGCCACATTGAGTTTTGCGCGGTTTGCTGTAGCGCGAGAGTGGGGCGGGCTTTCCTTGCCGCTTCGCTCAAACGTGTAGTCGGTTGTTCTCCACCTTGACGCGGCGTGTTGCAGAGTTTGATCTGCGATGCGCCGCGTATCTTTTTTCAGCATCCCCTTCGCACCTTCCTCTTCCTGCGCGCTTTGAGAAAAGTGCGCACCTGTCCTTGACATTCTTACGCGTGTCTCTATACTTAACCTCATGGTTAAGTTTAATGAAGCGTTACTCGATCGCACCTTTGCCGCGCTGTCCGATCCGACGCGGCGTGCGTTGCTCGCGCGTTTGTCCCAACTGAACGATCTGTCGGTCAGCGAACTCGCCGAGCCGTTTGCGATGTCCTTGCCTGCGGTGATGAAACACCTCGACGTGCTGTCCGAGGCTGGTCTTATCACGCGCCGAAAAACCGGCCGCACGGTGGCGTGCCGCCTGTCCGCCGGACCGATGGAGGAAGCCATGGAATGGCTCACTCGCTATCAGCGCTTCTGGTCCGAATCACTCGATCGTCTTGCTGCTTTCGTCGAAGAGGAACCGCCATGCCCGCCAAACCCAGTCTTACCCTCCAGCGCCGAATCAACGCCGCGCCCGCCAAAGTCTTCCGCGCCTGGACGGAAGCGGCGCAACTCATGAAGTGGATGCATCCGGGTGATGCCGAGGTGATTCGGGCGGAACTGGATGCGCGCGTGGACGGACGCTATTTGATAAGGTATCTCAAGACGGACGGCCGGGAACTCGAGGTCAATGGTCAGTATCTGGAGGTGGTGCCCGACGCCAAACTGGTGTTCACATGGGCATGGCGTTCGAGTCCGGAGCAGGAGTCGCTCGTCACGGTGCTGCTGCGCCCGGACGGCAACGCTACCTTGCTGACGCTCACGCATGAACAGTTCGTCGACGAAGAAACGCGCGACCACCACCAATTCGGCTGGAACGGCGGCCTCGATTCGCTGGAACGTTACTTCGCCTGAATTCGTCTGATTTTGCTCTATCGAATCTGCACGACGCAGAGAAGGAGACGCACATGGACCCGCAACACCGTATCGGCACCAGGGAAGAATGGCTGGCCGCCAGCAAGGCGCTATTGGTCGAAGAGAAAGCGTACACACGTGCCGGCGATGAACTCGCCCGCAAACGCCGGGCGCTGCCCTGGGTGAAGGTCGAGAAGACCTATGTATTCGAAACGCCGCAAGGCCCCAGGACACTTGCCGATCTGTTCGGCGGCCGTAGCCAGTTGATCGTTTATCACTTCATGCTCGGCCCGGATTGGGAAGAGGGCTGTTTTGGCTGCTCGTTCGTGTCGGATCACATGGACGGCATCCTGACGCATCTTGAACATCACGACGTATCCTACGTGGCGGTCTCGCGTGGGCCGCTCGCGAAGATCGAGGCTTTCAAAAAACGCATGGGCTGGAAGTTTCCGTGGGTGTCATCGAATGAGAGCGACTTCAATTTCGACTATCACGTGTCGTTCACGCCGGAGGAGATCGCCAGTAAGAAGGGGTACTACAACTTCACCGAGCAGGATGTCGGCATCGACGAGCTACCCGGTCACAGCGTGTTCTACAAGGACGCAGCGGGCGACGTCTATCACACGTATTCCACCTACGGACGCGGCGGCGAGCAGTTCCTCAGCGCGTACGCGCATCTCGACGTAACGCCGAAAGGCCGCGAGGAGAAGAAGAATATGGGCGAGTGGCTCAAGCATCACGATCGTTATGAGGAGAAGGCGAGCGGTTGCGCCGCGTGCAGCGCTTGACGCGCGCCGGCAAAGAATAAGCGGGACGTCATGCCCCTTTGCGTCCCGCTTCATAAAACAGCGCGAACAACTCCGATTGCGAGTTGACGTTGAGTTTCGTATAGATGTGCTTCTTGTGCGCGCGCACCGTCTCGAACGAGATCGTCAGTTTCTCTGCGATGGCGCGCGTTGAAAATCCGCTCAAGGTCAGCATCGCCACCTCCACTTCGCGCGCGGTGAGTGACGAGCGGCCGCCCACCGACGACACCTGCTCGAAACGCGCGGCATAGGTGGGCGTATCCGCTGGGGCGCCCGTGTCGATCGCTGTTTGCGCCACCGCCTCGCTCGAGGCCGGCTCCGGCGCGTCGAATGCCTCATACGGCAAGCGCTGCCGCAATAGCGCGATCACCCATGGCGCGCAAAGCGCGAGCAGTGCCAGATCACGCTCGCCGTAGCGCTGCGTTGCGCCAAGCGAGAACGCCAGCGTATGCCTCGCGTCTATCATGTAGTTGAAGTGCACTTCATCGCCGACGATGTTTTTCCTGAAGTACCGCTGGTAATAGTCGGTCATCGAGAAGTTGTCGGGCGCGACGTCCGCCAGCGTGACGAAACCCGATGCGGGCTTCTCGGTCGCGGCAATATAAAACGGGTCGAGTTGATAGAGCGCGGCGAGATAGTCCTGGAACATCACATCCACCGTGCCGTCCGGTGTCGGCGATTCTGCGCAGACGAGCGGCGCCATGCCAGGCGTGAAGCGCAGGGCGACCCAGTTGTCGAACACGACATAGCGTTCGAGCGCGCGTGTGAGGCGAGTCCAGAATTGTGCGCTGTCGAGTGCTTCGATAACCGCGCCGATCTCGCGATGAAAGGCCAGATCGCGCCATTCGAGTTCCATGCGTGCTCCGTTGAGGGTAACCCTGCCGGGTGATTACGGACAAAAATATGTCTGGTAATAATAGGCCCAACCTGAAACGCGGGCGCCTGACTACAGCCGCTATTTAACGCGAAGCAGACTGGTAATGGGACCAGAGTAAGTGCTTTGCTTGGGACTAGAGTAAGTGCTTTGCATGGGTCCAGAGTAAGCGCTAAAGCGCCAACTCTGGCCGACAGCTAAAGCGCCAACTCTAGTCGACAGCTAAAGCGCCAACTCTGGCCGACACAGGAGACAAAATGCTTCAACTCGAATTGGCACAGATCCCCATCGTGGATGGCGCCGTGGGCGTGGGCGGGGTAAACGTGCAACGCGTGCTGCAAACCATCGGCCAACGCGCGGCCGGAACCGATCTGATCGTGTTTCCGGAGACCACGCTGTCGGGTTTTCCGACGCGAGACACCATCGGCGACGTGGCCGAACCGATCGACGGGCCGTCGCTGACCGCCGTCCGCCATGCGGCGCGCGAAGCACGCGTAGCCGTGGCGGTAGGTCTCGCCGAGCGTGACGGCAGCCGCTTTTTCAACACCACGGTGCTGGTCGACGAACGCGGCGAGATCGCGCTGCGCTATCGCAAGACGCATCTGTGGGCGTCGGATGTCGGTGTGTTCGAACCCGGCGACCGTTACGAAGTGTGCAGCTTCAAGGGTCTGACCGTTGGCATCCTGGTCTGCTACGACATCGAATTTCCGGAAACGGCGCGCGCGGTCGCCTCGCTCGGCGCCGATCTGCTGATCGTGACGAACGGCAATATGGACCCGTTCGGGCCGGTGCATCGCCGCGCAATCGTGGCGCGCGCGATGGAAAATCAGATGTTCGCGGCGCTTGTGAATCGCATCGGTTCGGGCGACGACAATCTCACGTTCCCCGGTGAATCGGCGCTGATCGATCCGTTAGGCGACGTGGTGTGCGACGCCGGTCACGAAGAAACGGTTCTGCGCGCCACGCTCGATCCCGCGCGTCTCGAAGGCGCGCGCGAGCACTATCGTTATCTGCATGACGCGCGCATTTCGCTCGACCTCGCGACGCTGGACGGCGAGCAAGGGCAACGTGCGCGTGTGATCCGCGCGCGCTAAGGCGCGTGCGCGGGCCGCGCAGGTGCAGGCGCACATAAGCGCCTATACGCACCTGCGTGCACCTACGCGCACCACGTTAGACAAAGCATCATCGGCGCGACATCCGCGCACCCAGCAAGACTGATCGACAAAACCCGACCGGGGCGCGTTCAACGTTGCCCTCGACGACGCTCGCCCATTCGCAAGAGGAGACACCGTATGACCCCAACATCCCCCACGGAGCGCGCCGGCGCACCTGCCGCGCCCCAAAGCGCGCATCTGAAACGCACCCTCGGCCTGCCTTCGGTTTTGCTGTTCGGCCTCGCCTATATGGCGCCGCTGATCGTCTACGGCACCTATGGTGTGCTGGCGACCGCCAGTAACGACACCGCCGCGCTCGCGTATCTGATTGCCCTGATCGCGATCGTGTTCACCGCGCTCAGCTACGGCAAGCTCGCGCGGCTTTTCCCGGTAGCGGGTTCAGCGTACACATACACGCGCAAAAGCTTCAATCCGCATCTGGGCTTCATGATCGGCTGGGCCACCTTGCTCGATTACTTTTTCCTGCCGATGGTGATCTGGCTGATCGGCGCCGCGTATCTCAGCGCCGCGTTTCCGCACATTCCAAGCTGGATCTGGATCGTCGCGTTCATTGTGTTGACGAGCGGGCTGAATATTCTCGGCCTCGAACTCGCGAACCGTTTCAACATCGTGCTGATGGTCGTGCAACTCGCGATCGTCGCATTGTTCGTCGTGTTGTGCTGTCACTATGTGACCGCGGCGGTCGGTCCCGGCGGTCTGATTTCGGCCGAGCCGTTCTTCAAGCCGCATGTGCCGTTCTCGGCGACGATGGCAGGCGCCGCGATTGCCGCCTACTCGTATCTCGGCTTCGACGCAGTGTCGACGTTGACTGAAGAAACCATCGCCCCTGAAAAGACCATGCCGCGCGCGATTGTACTGATTGCGCTGATCGGCGGCGCGATCTTCGTGATCGCCGCGTACACGGTGCAGCTCGCGCATCCGGGTGCGGTATTCAAGGATCCGGATTCGGCCGCCTTCGAAGTCGCGCGCAAAGTAGGCGGCGATATCTTCGTGACGGTGTTTCTGGCCGGGCTGATTCTCGCGCAGTTCGCGTCGGGCATCTCGGCACAGGCAAGCGTGGGGCGTCTGCTGTATGCAATGGGACGCGACGAAGTCTTGCCCAAGCGCATCTTCGGTTTCGTGCATCCGAAGTTCAAGACGCCGGCGCTGAACATCGCGATCGCGGGTGCAATCGGTCTTGTCGCACTGAAGCTCGACGTGGCGACCTCGACCTCGTTCATCAATTTCGGCGCATTTCTCGCGTTCACCGCGGTCAATCTGTGTGTGATCCGGCAGTTCTTCAACGCGAAGGGCAGCGCGAATGCCATGGGTGTGATCGGCGGCCTGCTGTTGCCGCTGGCTGGTGCGATTGCGGATATCTGGCTGCTGGTGAGTCTCGAGAAAACCGCACTGGTACTCGGCGCGGTGTGGTTCGTGCTGGGGTTGTGCTATCTCGGCTGGATCACGCGCTGTTTCCGTCGCGCGCCGCCGGAAGTCGCGGTCTGACGTAGCCGCTCGCGCCTCTACTCGTGGTTGTCCGTCGGCGGCGAGGTGAGACGCAAGTTAAAGCTGATGGCGCTGCATCGCGCAGCGCTGAACTCACAACGCCATGTCGAAGGCGGGTTTGAGGAACAGTTCGATCGCCATCACGACAAGGCTCATCACGGCTGCGGACAGCGTCAACGTGCCGTACTCGTCGTAGCGTGCATCGTACAGGCATGCTACGACGAAAATAATCGCTAGCAGGTTGGTCAGCCAGTCGAAATTCAGCGCCAAGGTCATCGATCAAATCCGGGCTTACGCGCGACTCGTATCGTCGAATCGCGCTATTACGTGAGCCGGATTCTAGCGAGTTGAGCTTACGGATTTGCTACGCCTGGGCTTACATGGATTACGCCCCGGAGGACGTCCCCTCGGCTTGCGCCCCGAAGGAAGCCCCCTTGGGTTAAGCCGCGAAGGAACTCACTTGGCGGCCATCATGTCGCGCTCGATCCAGTCGATCACCGACGTGCGTTCAGGCTGCCAGCCGAGCAGTTTGCGTGCGCGCTCACCGCGCACGCGGCTGTTCGAACCGAGCCCGTACGAAGCCATTTCGTAACCCCACTCCTTCTGCGCTTCTGCGAGCGGCCAGTCTTGCGGCTCGCCCAGTTTCATCACGCGGGCGATCGCGGCGCTCATGTCACGAAACGACGCCTCGCCGCTTTCGACGAAGTAGAAGGTGCCCGCCGGCGTCTTCTCCAACGCAAGGCGATAGAGTTCGGCGACGTCGTCGATATGCACGTTCGACCAGATGTTGCCGCCGCTGCCCACATGCCGCACCACGCCGCTCTTTTGCGCCTGACGCACAAGCCGTGGCAACTGCACGCTTGCGCTGCCCGGCACCGCGCCGTGGCCATAGATCAGCGTGTTGCACAACACCGCCGAGCGGATGTTCTGCTGCGCCGCATCGAGTACGAGCTGATCGATGGCGACGCGTGCCGCTTTGTCCGCGGTCGGCTCGGGCAGGGCGTCTTCGTGATAGATGCGTGCTTCGCCCGCTTCACCGCCCGAGGCATCGCCGACGATGCTCGAGCCGCTCGTATGCAGAAACGGCTTGCCGGACCCGGCGAGGCCGTCGATCAACGCTTTCACTGCGCCTTCATGGTCGCTGCTCGCGGCGTTGATGACCGCGTCGGCGGCTTTGGCTTCGGCGATCAGCAGTTCACGGTCGTCGAGCGTGCCGATGGCGGGTTCGATACCGAGGCGTTGCAACTCGGCGCTGTGTTCGGGCTTGCGAATCAAACCGCGTACATGGTGGCCGGCGCGCACGAGGTGCGCCGCAATCGAACCGCCGATAAAGCCGCTTGCGCCAGTAATGAAAATCTTCAAGACGTTCTCCTAAGGTGGAAACACCGGAAATACGATGACATGGACGCAGTATCCGCCGTCTTGATTCTCGCAAATAGCGTGTTAGTCTCAAATCAATCTTGATTTGAAATCAATAATGAAGACTTCCACCGACGAATTACTGGTGTGTTCGCGACGGTGATCGACTGCGGCTCGATCACCGCGGCGGCCGAGAAATTGCAGCAGACCGTCTCCGGCGTGAGCCGTGCACTCACGCGGTACGTCTAAAAAAGCCCGCGGCTCCCATGAGTGCGCGGGCTTTTTTGCGTCTTCGGTGCGCTCTCCTATAACTCTGGAAGACGCGCATCGAGGCCGAGGGGCAACGACGCAGAGCGGAATCGGTGGATTGGCCGTTCCGACTGACCCGGCCGCGCCAGCCCGGCGTCATGAGTTTTTTTGTCCGCTTGCCGCCCTGTATTTTGAACGTGTATATACAAGTTGGTTGTCGCGACGAACAAATGCGATGCGGCGCGCGCCGACACCCGAAACCCCCGGCTCAAGCGATATGCATACCACGTAAGCTTCCATCTCTAATGGAAACCCCCAGGCCCGAAGCTGCAAAAACAAGTTGTATATACAAGCCGACGCCGCTAGACTTCCTCTTGAATTGTATAGACAAGACAGGACACAACACCATGATGATTCTGAAGCCCGGCTACCTGACCCTCCCGCAACTGCGCCAGATCGCCCGCGAGCACGTCGCGCTGCAGCTTGATCCCGCCAGTCACGCCGCCATCGACGCCTGCGCCAAAGCCGTCGCCGATATCGCCGCAAAGGGCGAGCCGGCGTATGGCATCAACACGGGTTTCGGGCGCCTCGCCAGCACGCACATTCCGCATGACCAGCTCGAGCTGCTGCAGCGTAATCTGGTGCTGTCGCACGCGGTCGGCGTGGGTGAGCCGATGTCGCGTCCGGTGGTGCGCCTGCTGATCGCGCTGAAGCTGTCGAGTCTCGGCCGCGGCCACTCGGGCATTCGCCGCGAGGTGATGGAAGCGCTGATCACGCTGTACAACGCCGACGTGCTGCCGGTGATTCCGGTCAAGGGTTCGGTCGGCGCATCGGGCGACCTCGCGCCGCTCGCGCATATGTCGGCGACCTTGATCGGCGTCGGCGAAGTGTTCGCCAAGGGCGAGCGCATGCCGGCTACCGAAGGCCTCGCGCTGGCGGGCCTGAAGCCGCTCACGCTGCAAGCGAAGGAAGGTCTGGCGCTGCTGAACGGCACGCAAGCCTCGACCGCGCTCGCGCTCTACAACATGTTCGCCATCGAAGACCTGTTCCGCACCGCACTGGTGGCGGGCGCGTTGTCGGTGGATGCAGCAGCAGGTTCGGTCAAGCCGTTCGACGCGCGCATTCACGAACTGCGTGGTCATCAAGGCCAGACGGACGCGGCAACGGCTTACCGTTCGCTGTTGCAAGGCTCGGGCATCAATGTCTCGCACGCCGATTGCGACAAGGTTCAGGACCCGTACAGCCTGCGCTGCCAGCCGCAAGTGATGGGCGCGTGTCTGGACCAGATGCGTCATTCGGCCGACGTGCTGCTGATCGAAGCGAACGCCGTCTCCGACAATCCGCTGATTTTCCCGGACACGGGCGAAGTGCTGTCGGGCGGCAACTTCCACGCCGAGCCGGTCGCATTTGCCGCTGACAACCTCGCGCTCGCCGTCGCGGAAATCGGCGCGTTGGCCGAACGCCGCATCGCGCTGCTGATCGACGCGACGCTGTCGGGTCTGCCGCCGTTCCTCGTGCGCGACGGTGGGGTGAACTCGGGCTTCATGATCGCTCACGTGACGGCTGCGGCACTCGCGTCGGAGAACAAGACGCTTGCGCATCCGGCATCGGTGGATTCGCTGCCGACGTCCGCGAACCAGGAAGATCACGTTTCGATGGCGACGTTCGCTGCGCGCAAGCTTGGCGACATCGCTGAAAACGTCGCGAACATTTTGTCGATCGAATTGCTCGCTGCTGCGCAAGGCGTCGATCTGCGCGCGCCGCACAAGACCAGCCCGAGCCTGCAGAAAGTGATGGACGCAGTGCGCAAGGACGTCGCGCATTACGAACTCGACCACTATTTCGCACCGGATATCGCGGCCGTCACGCGTCTCGTGCAGAACGGCACGATCGCGAAGCTGAGCCCGTTCTCGTTCGCGTCCGAGCAGTAAGCTCGAACACCACGTTTCAAGCACGCCAATCAAGCCAATGAACGCACCGGCCTATCAGGGCATCAAGGACTTCATCCTCGGCCGCATCCACGCGGGCGAATGGGCTGAAGGCGACCAGGTGCCCTCCGAAAACGAGCTCGCACGCGAATTCAACGTCGCGCGCATGACGGTCAACCGCGCGTTGCGCGAGCTGACTTCGGAGCAGGTGCTGACGCGCGTGCAGGGCTCGGGCACGTTTGTCGCCCGGCCCAAGTACGAATCGACACTGGTGGCGATCCGCAGTATTTCCGACGAAATCGTCGCGCGCGGTCATCGTCATCAGGCGAACGTGCTGCACATCGGCGCGAGCATCGCCGACGAAGCGCTTGCCGAAGAAATGCAGGTGAGCGCGGGCAGTCCGGTGTTTCATTCACGCGTGCTGCATTTCGAAAACGACGAGCCGGTGCAACTCGAAGAGCGCTGGGTCAACCCGGCGGTCGCGCCCGAGTACGCATTGCAGGACTTCACGAACACCACGCCGAATCAGTATCTGGTGCGGGTGGCGCCGTTGCAGCGTGTCGAGTACCGCATCGAAGCCCTGGCTGCGGATGCGGATACACGCGAGCTGCTGACGATGGATGAACTCGAACCGTGCCTCGTGCTGCATCGGCGCACGTGGTCGCAAAGCCAGGTCGCCTCGATCGCCAATCTCTGGCATCCCGGCAGCCGCTATCGCTTCACCGGACATTTCTGATTTCACCGCTTTTAAAGACCGTTTCCGACTCATTTCCGTGAACTTCTCCCGCACATTTTCAAGCATCCCGAGGGCCACCATGAACAACCCGAAACACATCGACCCGCGTCTGGACCCGACCCGCACGATCCGCGCACCGCGCGGCGCGGAAAAGACCTGCAAGACCTGGATCGCGGAAGCCGCGTACCGGATGATCCAGAACAATCTGGACCCGGAAGTCGCTGAGCATCCGCACGCACTGGTCGTGTACGGCGGCATTGGCCGTGCCGCGCGTAACTGGGATTGCTTCGATCAGATCCTCACGTCGCTGAAAGACCTCGAAGAGAACGAGACGCTGCTGATTCAATCGGGTAAGCCGGTCGGCGTGTTCAAGACCCATGCGGACGCACCGCGCGTGCTGCTGGCGAATTCGAACCTGGTGCCGCATTGGGCGACGTGGGAACACTTCCACGAACTCGATCGCAAGGGCCTGATGATGTACGGGCAGATGACCGCGGGCAGCTGGATCTACATCGGCAGCCAGGGCATCGTGCAGGGCACCTATGAGACGTTCTTCTCGGTGGCGAACCAGCATTTCAACGGCGATCCTTCGGGCCGCTGGATTCTGACGGGTGGTCTCGGCGGCATGGGCGGCGCGCAGCCGCTGGCCGCAACCATGGCCGGCTTTTCGATGATTGCAGTGGAGTGCGATGAGACACGTATCGACTTCCGTCTGAAGACGCGTTACGTCGACAAGAAAGCGGCGACGCTCGACGAAGCGCTTGCCATGCTTGAAGAAGCGAAGAAGGCGGGCAAGCCGGTGTCGATCGGTCTGCTCGGCAACGCAGCGGATGTGTTCGCTGAATGCGTGACGCGTGGCATCACGCCGGATTGCGTGACCGATCAGACCAGCGCGCACGATCCGATTCACGGCTACCTGCCGCAAGGCTGGAATGTCGAAGACTGGCGCGAGCGTCAGAAGACGGTGCCGGACAGCATCGTGCTGCCCGCCAAGCAGTCGATGGCCAAGCAGGTTCAGGCGATGCTGACGCTGCAGGAACGTGGCGCCGCTACGCTCGACTACGGCAACAACATTCGTCAGATGGCGTTGGAAATGGGCGTTGAAAACGCGTTCGATTTCCCGGGCTTCGTGCCGGCGTATATCCGCCCGCTGTTCTGCGAAGGCAAGGGCCCGTTCCGCTGGGTCGCGCTGTCGGGTGATCCGGAAGACATCTACAAGACCGATGCGAAGGTCAAGGAACTGATTCCTGACGATCCGCATCTGCACAACTGGCTCGACATGGCGCGCGAACGCATTGCGTTCCAGGGTTTGCCCGCGCGGATCTGCTGGGTCGGCGTGAAGGATCGTTATCGTCTGGGCCAGGCGTTCAATGAAATGGTCCGGAATGGCGAGTTGAAGGCGCCGATCGTGATCGGCCGCGATCACCTCGACACCGGTTCGGTGGCAAGCCCGAATCGCGAAACCGAATCGATGAAGGACGGCTCGGACGCGGTCAGCGACTGGCCGCTGCTCAACGCACTGCTGAACACGGCAGGCGGCGCTTCTTGGGTCTCGCTGCATCATGGCGGCGGCGTTGGCATGGGCTTCAGCCAGCACTCGGGCGTCGTGATCGTCGCTGATGGTACGGACGCTGCGAAGGAGCGCCTCGGCCGCGTGCTGTTCAACGATCCGGCGACGGGCGTGATGCGTCACGCGGATGCAGGCTATGAACTCGCGCAGGAAACGGCGCGCGAGGCAGGTCTGAATCTGCCGATGCTGGGCCGTTGATCGTGGCGGTTGTCCCTAACGTGGCAACCACGACGCTCATTCGCGGCGCCGACCTCGTGGCGGCGCCGTGGAAGAACGGCGGCGGCGTCACGCGCGAAGTGGGGGCGTTTCCCGCAGGCGCAGGGCTCGATGCATTCACGTGGCGCGTAAGCATCGCCGACGTGGCGCAAGCAGGGCCGTTCTCGCGTTTCGCGGGTATCGACCGCACGTTGGTGTTGTTGTCGGGCGCGGGCATGTTGCTCGACGAAACAGACGACACCGGTGCTCACGCCGTGAAGACACACGCGTTGACTCAACCACTCGATATCGCGCGGTTTGCGGGCGAAGCGCGAATCGATGCACGCCTCGTCAACGGCGCCACGCGCGACTTCAACCTGATGGTCCGCCGTGGTACGGCGGTAGGCGAAACTGAGGTATGGCGCGGCGCTACGCAACGCACTTTGTCCGCCGACGTTGTGTTGTTGTTTTGCGCCAGCGGTTCGGTTTCGGTCACGCTAGGTGTCGAAGCCCAACCGCAAGTGCTTGAAGCCGACGACACATTGCGCATCGACACGCCGAGTGCGCTGTCATGCGTGGTCGAGGGCGCGGGCGCATTGCTCGCGATCAGCATCCGCTACACGTGATCACCGCAACTATGACGACGATTCGCGTGCGCGCTTGAATCCTGGCAAACGCCTGGCAAAAGCCCGGCAAAGCGCGCCGCGAACCACCACAGACACGCAACGAGCTGCAACGAGCACGCGATGAAGCAAACCGTCTGGCATCACCTGAAACTCTGCCCTGAGGGCGATCCCCAACACACGCTGCCCGATGCCGCGATTGCCGTTGAAAACGGCAAGATCGTGTGGCTTGGCGCGGCTTCCGATTTACCCGCCCACTACGCCGCATGGCCGCGCGAAGATCTGCACGGCGCGTGGGTGACACCAGGCCTCGTCGATTGCCATACCCACCTGGTGTACGGCGGCCAGCGCGCGGATGAATTCGCGCAGCGCCTCGCGGGCGTCAGTTATGAAGAAATCGCGCGGCAGGGCGGGGGCATCGTCTCGACGGTGCGCGCCACGCGTGCCGCTGACGAAGACTCGCTGTTCCGCCAATCGGCCGCGCGCCTCGAACCGCTGCTCGCCGAAGGCGTGACCGCCGTCGAAATCAAATCCGGCTACGGCCTCGATCTCGCCAGCGAACGCAAGATGCTGCGCGTCGCACGCCGTTTGGGCGAGCGCTATCCGGTGACGGTCTATACGACGTTTCTCGGGGCGCACGCGTTGCCGCCTGAATTCGCTGGAAGAGCCGACGCGTATATCGACGAAGTCTGCAACACGATGCTGCCCGTGCTCGCCGACGAAGGACTGGTCGACGCCGTCGACGTGTTCTGCGAGCGCATCGGTTTTTCTCTGGAACAAAGCGAGCGCGTGTTCCAGGCCGCCGAGCGCCATAAATTGCCGGTGAAAATGCACGCCGAGCAGTTATCGAACGGCGGCGGCACGGCGTTGGCTGCGCGTCACCATGCGCTGTCCGCGGATCACCTTGAATTCCTCGATGAAGCGGGCGTCGCCGCGATGAAAGCGTCCGGCACCGTTGCCGTGCTGCTGCCTGGCGCGTACTACTTCATCCGCGAGACGCAATTGCCGCCTTTGGATTTGCTGCGGCGCTACCAGGTGCCGATCGCGATTTCCACCGACAGCAATCCCGGCACGTCGCCCACCACCTCGCTGTTGTTGATGATGAACATGGCGACCACGTTGTTCCGCATGACGGTGCCCGAAGTGCTGCAAGGCGTGACCACGCATGCGGCGCGTGCACTCGGCAAGGCGGACCAGCATGGCTCGCTGCAAGCCGGGCGTGCGGCGGACTTCGCGGTGTGGTCGGTGGAAACGCTTGCCGAGCTGGCTTACTGGATTGGGCGTCCGTTGTGCGCGCGAGTCGTGCGCGCAGGCGAGACTGTTTATACACGGCGTGATTTGAGCTAGGGCCTGAGAGATGATGCAATCAAAACGATCACTATTTGCCGACCACGCCTATCTACCCGACGGCTGGCGCCGCAATGTGCTGCTGGAATGGGACGCTAACGGCACGCTGACATCCGTGACGCCGGATACGGCGGCGGTTCCTGACGGTGTGCAAAAAACCGCGGGCCCCGTGTTGCCTGGCATGCCGAATCTTCACTCGCATGCGTTTCAACGCGCGATGGCCGGTCTGACCGAGTATCGTGCGAACGCCACGGACAACTTCTGGAGCTGGCGCGATCTGATGTACCGCTTCGCCGCACGGATCACGCCGGAAGGGCTCGCTGCCGTCGCGCAGTGGCTGTACATCGAGATGTTGAAGGCGGGCTACACGTCGGTCTGCGAATTCCATTACGTGCACCACACGCCGGATGGCAGCCGCTATTCGAATCAGGCGGAACTGGCGCAGCGTGTGGTGGATGCCGCGTCGGCGAGCGGCATCGGTATGACGATGCTGCCCGTGCTGTATCAGTACAGCGGCTTCGGCTCGCGCGCCCCGCGCGAAGATCAGCAACGCTTCATCAACACGCCGGAGAGTCTGCTCGATCTGCTCGGCACGGTGCGCGCGGCGCGTCCCGAGAGCGCGGCGTTACGTTATGGTGTCGCGCCGCATTCGTTGCGTGCGGTATCGGCTGATTCGTTGCATGCATTGCTGAATGGTATCGATCGAAGCGCGCCGGTTCACATCCATATCGCCGAGCAAACCGCCGAAGTCGACGCCTGCCTCGAAACCGAAGGTGCGCGGCCGGTGCAGTGGCTGCTCGATCGCTTCGACGTCGACAGCCGCTGGTGCCTCGTGCACGCCACGCATGTCGATGCCAACGAAACCCTGGCGCTCGCGAAAAGCGGTGCGGTCGCGGGTTTGTGTCTGACGACCGAAGCGAATCTCGGCGACGGCATTTTTCCGGCGCAAGAGTATCTCGACGCGCAAGGGCGCATCGGGGTCGGATCGGATAGCCATATCGGCGTCGACTGGCGAGCGGAATTGCGTTTGCTCGAATACGGCCAGCGTCTGACTCGCCGTCAGCGCAATGTGCTGGCATCGGCGCAGGCCACGCACGTGGCCGATCGTCTGTTCGACGCGGCGCTCGAAGGCGGCGCGCATGCCACCGGTCGTGCAGTGGGTGCATTGCAGGCCGGCCACCGCGCCGACTGGCTGGTGCTCGACCCGGATCATTCGAGCATCGCCGAGCACGCGCCGAACGCGTGGCTCTCGGGCGTTGTATTCTGCGAACATGGCGAGACACCGATTCGCGACGTCTATGCGGGCGGCGACAAGGTTGTCGACAACCGCCGCCATCGCGATGAAGAGGGTGCGTACGCGCGTTATCGCGGGGCGCTCGCCGATTTGCTCAAGTAAACTGCTGACGCCGCTGGCTGAAACCACTTGCTGAAGCGAAATGCTCGCATGAATGGCTGAACACGCTGAGCCTTCGATTTTTATCGATCCCATCGATTCCGGACTGACATGACTGCTTCGTCTACTACTACTCCGCCGGTTCTATCGCTGCATCAGGGAAGCTTGCCGTTGCTGATTTCGATCCCGCATCTGGGCACGCAAATCCCCGCCGATATCGCCGCAACGATGACGCTGGTCGCGCAGCGCACCGACGACTGCGACTGGCATCTCGACCGTCTCTACGCGTTTGCGAAGCGCATGGGCGCGTCGATCCTGTCGCCGACCTACGCGCGTTATGTGATCGACCTGAACCGTCCGCCCGACGGCGCGAATCTGTATCCGGGGCAGGACACCACCGGCTTGCTGCCGGTCGATACCTTCGACAAGGAACCCTTGTACCTCGACGGCCATCTGCCGAGCGAGGCCGAAGTCGCGCGTCGGCGCGATGCTTACTGGAAGCCCTATCACGACGCGCTGACGGGCGAGCTGGCCGCGCTGAAGGCGAAGCACGGCAAGGTGCTGCTGTGGGAAGCGCATTCGATTCGCTCGCACGTGCCGCGTTTTTTCGAAGGACGTCTGCCCGATTTCAACTTCGGCACGTCGAACGGCGCCAGCGCGGTGGCTGGATTGGGCGAGGAATTGGCTGCTGTGGTCGGGCGGCATGGCGGGTACTCTGCTGTCGCCAACGGGCGGTTTAAGGGCGGCTATATCACGCGGCAGTACGGGCAGCCGTCGCAGGGTGTGCACGCGGTACAACTCGAGTTGTCGCAGATTACGTATATGGAGGAGCAGATGCCGTATGCGTATGACGAAGCGCTGGCTGCGAAGGTCGAGCCTTTGCTGGAAGAACTTGTGACGACGGCGTTGGAGCGCGTTAGGGCAGCTTGACGGCAGCAGTTTGACAGCGGCGGCTTGACGTTGCTGCTGTCAGTGGTATCCATTTCATCTCCTCCACGCGGTTCGCCGCGCTTCGCATTCCGCGAGGCCGCGACCGCGTCGGCTCACACCGCAAAGGTGTAACAGCATGTGTCCGTGATTGCATGCTGCGGCGTTCGCGCCGAACGTATAGAGCGTCGCTGGATTGGTTTAAGGGTGAACCGCGGGGTTGTGGAATCGCGGGGTTTTGACCCGAGCCTCGTTGAAACGGAGCGGCCGCAAAAAAAGCCTCGCTTTTGGCGAGGCTTTCCGATGCGCGCAGTATGGGGCGCCGCATAACGATCAGTGGCAGTGACGTTCCCAGTGATGGTGGACGCGCACCTTGTGGCATTCGCGGTGGTGTTCATAAGCCTGGGCGGGAGCGATCGCGCTCAGGGTGACGACGGTTGCTGCGATAGCGAGAACGAGTTTCTTCATTACAAAATCCTTAAATCATGGTGGTGGTGCTAACGCTGCAGCACGCGGCGTGCCGCAACGGGTCAAAAGAATGCCACACATCGCGCACGCAGCGGAGGAACGCCGACCGAATGCATGGGTCAACTCAGAACGCCGAGCTGTGAGGCGTTTTATCCCTGGACAGCGGCGCGCGGCAGCGTGTCGTTTCGGCACATCGAGCGTCGCGGAATGCGCGCGCGGGCATTGCGCGCCATGCGCTGAAGCGACTACCCTTTCAGAACGATGACGTGTGCACATCGCGTCATCCATACATCGGGCAAAAAGATGGAAGACCCAGCGATGGAAGATTCCGACGAATTGCTGCTCCCGGTCTGGCGAGCGAACCTGGTGCTGCTGACCCGCGAGGTCGGCGCCGCGACGCGTCTGGCGCGCATGATGACCTTTTCCGCCAGCTACCTGAAATTGATCCTGTCCGGCCAGCGCGAATTCAGCGAGGAGTTCGTACGCGGTATCGAGGCGGTGACGGGCTTGCCGAATGGCTGGATGAACGTGTCGCATACCGGGGAGGACAT
This sequence comes from Paraburkholderia sp. GAS32, assembly GCF_050434225.1. Lineage (NCBI taxonomy): Bacteria > Pseudomonadati > Pseudomonadota > Betaproteobacteria > Burkholderiales > Burkholderiaceae > Paraburkholderia > Paraburkholderia sp. GAS32. The sequence continues at coordinate 21,031 of NZ_JBNPVS010000051.1, forward strand.
ACCGGCCAAGGCGCGCGAAGCAATCGACAACGAACAGCCGCTTGCGCGTTTTCGCGGCACGGCGCATCCGGTGCGCAAGAAGACGGTGCTGCGCCCGCCCGAGCCGATTTTCGGCCAGACGGGTCCGGCCAAACGCGTGGAAGAAGAGACGCTCGACGCCGAAGCGCATCGGCGTCAGGCCCACTTCCGCAAGGTCCGCGATCTGGCGATGCAGGACGTGCGGCGCTTCGAGCGGCATTTGAGCCAGATGCCGGTGGATCTTGCATCGATGCGATCGAAAGTGGAGGACGTGATCGCCGCCGCCGATCTCGACCACCCGATTCAGGCGGACCTGGCTGGCCGGCTGGAGCAGATCGAAAAGCATCGGCATTTGCTGCTCAGGCATGTGGAGCGCTTGCAGGCCTTGCTCGCGCACATTGGGGGAGGGGATTGACGCCTGCAACTCGGCGTCTTTGTTGCATGCAGGCTTGAATCTCCTGGTCGTCCGGCCGCAACCTAACGCCTGCGCCGTGCGTGAAATTCCGCCTCGAGCGTCCACGTCACGCCATCCTGCGCCAGCGCGACGCCGGTCCAGCGGAACGAATCCCTTGTGATATCGGTGAAATTCCATCGAATCGGTGTGCCGTCGGCGTGCGTGCCGATCTGCACGAGATCATTGCCGACGCGCCGGCCGATCAGCTCATCGCGCTGGCCGGTCAGCGGATTCATGTAAGTCACGCGCCACGCGCGCAGCGCCGGGTCCCACACCCGCAGCGTGGTGCCGTACATGGTGTCGGCGGCAGCGAGCCCCGCATGATGTTCGCTGCGTGGCGGCATGATCCACACGTCCTGTACGGCACGCCCCTCCAGGACCCAGCCGAAATGAATCTCGCCGCGGCGGCGCGAGTTGCCCAGGTCGACGCGGTAATGCAGCACGTCCATGTCCCAACTGCCAATCAGCCAGCCGTAGAGGTCGTCGGTGGCATCGATGTCGGCGGCCCGCGCCGGGGCGGTCAATGCGGCGTGAAAGCCGCGCTCGACGGTGTCGTCCAGCATGTTCATCGTATGTGCTCCTTCGAGCGTTCAGTGAAAGCGCCATCGCCGGAACGGGCAAAACCGCGCCGGCCGCCGATGTGCTAAAACGACGATACGGACTCAGCCGAGGTGCATCTTGGGGAAAATTGCCGTCACTTTGCAGCAGGCGCTCGCGCAGCGCGCGCGGGAAGGCACGCGCGGCAGCACAAGCGCGCGTCCGCTGGCCCAAGGCGCGAGCTGGGATGTCGCGGACATCCTTTGCACCTTCGGCCCGCGCGACCAGCCGTTCGAGGAACGGCACGCGGGCGTGTGCATCGCGATGGTGGTCGCCGGTTCGTTCGGCTACCGGACCGCGACGGGACGCGCGTTGCTCACCCCCGGCGCGCTGTTGCTTGGCAATACGGGTGACTGCTTCGAATGCGGCCATCGGCATGCGCCCGGCGATCGCTGCATTGCCTTCCGCTATGCGCCGGCGTACTTCGAGCGGCTTGCTGCGGACGCGGGCATCGCGAGCGGCGATCTGAACTTCAGGCGCGCGCGCATTCCGTCGCTACCTGCGTTGTCGCCGCTGATCGCGCGGGCCTGTGCCGGCGCCCTGGATACGGGCGGCGCGGTGTGGGACGAACTCGCGGTCGAAGTGGCCGTCGCGACGCTCAAGGCGGCGGGTGCATTGAAGCGCGCGGAACCACCCGCAAGCGCCGCGGCCTGGTCGCGCGTGGCGCAGACGGTGTGCCTGATCGACGACACGCCAGGCGCCACGCATACGCTGACGAGCCTCGCTGCCGCGGCGGGCCTGAGCGAGTTCTACTTCCTGCGCACGTTCCAGCGCGTAACTGGCGTGACGCCGCATCAATATGTGCTGCGGGCGCGCTTGCGAGCAGCGGCGCTGCGCCTTGACGACGACAGCGCAAAGGTTGTCGATATCGCGCTCGATTGCGGCTTCAACGATCTGTCGAATTTCAATCACGCATTTCGCGCGGAGTTTGCGTCGAGTCCGCGTGCGTGGCGCGCGCGAGGCAGGGCGCGCCGCGCATGACGCGGTGGTTCGCGTTCGTGGCGCTGACCGCCGCGTTGGCGTTGGTTGCGTGTGCAACCAACGCGCTTGCTGAGGGCAGTGTTTTGAACACCTCCAGCACCTCGAACGACGACCTCTCCCCCTCGACGACAGAGCGCGACGTCCACCTCTTCGTGATCCAGAAAGACGGCTCCGTCGAAGAACATGACGACACGGTCCTGCGGGCCAACACGACGAGCGGCGTCGACGATATCGCGCAACGCTACGTGTGGTTCAACAAGGACATCGAGCAGGTGCAACTGTTGACCGCGGAAACGATCGACCCGAACCGCGTCGCGCATCCGGTCGGGCCTGAAGCGATCCGCGACGTGCAGGAACCCCGCTCCGCGGGCGCACCGAGTTTCGAAGACGGCGTGTTGCGCACGGTGATCTTTCCGGGCGTCCAACCCGGCTCGCGCGTGCATCTGGCGTTTCGCAAGACGCGCACGAAGCCTCTGCAGGCCGGCACGTTCGCGTACCTGGTCGAACCGACGCGCGAGCCTGTCGAGATGCAGCGCCTGATCTTCGACCTGCCCGCCGACGTGCCGCTTTATGCCGATGCGCGCGGCTACGTCGCGCTGCCGCCGGTCACGGCAAACGGCCGCACCCGCTACGAGTTCGATTACCAGCACGGCCCGTATGCGCCGCTCGAAGCGGGCGCGGTGGGCTATGCGAACTGGGGCGACCGGCTGATGGTGTCGACCGTGCCGGACTTCGCGAGTTTCGCCGCGCGTTATCGCGGCCCTGCCGCCGACGCGACGATGAGCGACCCGGCCATCGTTCAACTCGCACGGAGCCTGACCGCAGAGGTGAGCGATCCGCGTGCGAAGGCACAGGTCCTGTTCGACTGGATGCGCCTGAATATTCGCTACGTTGCGCTGTTTCTCGGCGAGACGGCGGCGATCCCGCATAAGGCGATCGACATCCTGCACAACCGCTATGGCGACTGCAAGGACCACGTCGCGTTGTACGGCGCGTTTCTCGCCGCGGTCGGCATCCGCAGCGAGGCCGTCCTGCTCAATCTCGGGCCGTACTACAGTTTGCCAGCGGTGCCCGGCTACGGCGAAAGCGCGATCAATCATGCAATCGTCTGGATTCCTGATCTATCGCTATTTGCCGACACCACGGCAGGCGGCATGAGTTTTGGCTATTTGCCGCCGAGCGCGATGGATCGGCCCGTTTTGCTGGTCGACGAGGGCGTGTTGGCGCGCACGCCGGCCACCCAGTTGCGCGAGCGCACGGCGCGCCTGCAGATCGACGTCGACGAGAGCGGGGCGGCGAACTACGCTTATCGCGTGGAAGATGCCGGCTATACCGCGGAGCTCGAACGCAATATGTTTCGACGGGCAACGCGGCAGCGCACGCAACAGATTGCGGCGAATCGTCTATTGCTGACGGGCCTGCATGGCACAGCGCAGTTGCGCACGGGCGATCTGGTCTCGACCGATGGACCTTTTTCCACGTCGATGCAGGGACGGGTGGCACATTTTGTCTGGACCGATGGGACGACCGCTGTACCGGCCCTGACGAGCTTGTCCGGCGGAATGGCCGGGCAGGTGCAGGCATGGCTGGCGGAGCCTGCGAGGACGCAGCCCTGGGCGTGCATCGGCGGGGAATTCGATGAAACGCTGGCGATGACACTGCCGAGGTTCGCCCGCGTGACGGATGTGCCGCCGGATGCCGCGGTGAAGGATCGTTTCTTCGAGTTTTCTTCTCGCTACGTGTTCGATCCTGCCGCGCGCGTCTTGCAGGTCAGGCGACACCTGCGAGCCGCGTTTGGCCATCAGATGTGCTCTGCCGATGAATTTGCCGGCGTGAAGGATGATCTGATCCGGATCGAACGGGATCTCGACGCCGAAGTGGTGTTGAAGGCGGTCAGGTAGCACGTACGGCATCGGTGGTGCCCACGGCAGCGGCGGTAAAGACGTACCGCCGCTGCCGCATGAACAACCACGCCGTCATGGGCAAAAAGAGACGCTTAACTTCCGCTCTTGGTCACGATAGGCACCCAGGTTCCGCTCTTGACCTGATACAGCGTGGAAGCGCCGCTTTTCAACGCCCCGGTGCTATCGAAGGAAATCTTCCCGGTCACGCCGTCGTAATCGAGTGTCTTGAGCACCGGCCGGTAGACCGCCGGCGAGGTGGATTTTGCCTGCTGCATCGCCTTGATCGCGGCCCATGCCCCGTCATACCCAAACGGCGCGTACGACAGGATATCCACTCCGAAGCGCTTCTTGAACTTCGCGGAGAAGTCCTTGCCGCCCGGCAATTGGGCCAACGGTCTGCCGTATTCCCAGGCCATCGCGCCCTCGGACGGATCGCCGGCGAGCTTGATGAAGTCCTGGTCCATCACGCCGCCACCCCCCACCAACTGCGCGTTCATCCCCAGTTGCTTCATCCGCTTCGCGAAGCCGGCCGCCTGCGTATCCAGGCCGCCGAAGAAAATCAGATCCGCATTGGTCGCCTTGATCTTGGTGATCTGCGTGCTGAAGTCCACCGCGTGATTGTCGGTGTATTCGCGCGTCACGATGTTGCCGCCATGCGCTTTCACCGCTTTCTCGAACTCGTCGGCCTCGCCCTGGCCGAACGCGGTGCGGTCGTCGATGATCGCAATGCGCTTGGCCTTCGTCACCTCGACGGCGTAGACGCCCGCGTTGCCGGCGTTTTGCGCATCGGTGGAAATCACCATGAAGGTGTTCGCGAAGCCTCGCCCGGTAATGATCGGATTGGTGGCGGCCGGGTCGATCACCGGAACACCGGCCTGCTCGTACACCTGCGAGGCAGGAATCGTCGTGCCCGAATTGAAGTGGCCCACGACCACGGATACGCCCGCGTCGACCAGCTTCTGCGCGGCCTGCACGCCGACGCGCGGGTCGGCCTGGTCGTCCTCGGAGACGAGCTGGAATTGCGCGACCTTGTCGCCGATCTTGATCTTCTGCGCGTTGGCTTCCTCGATGGCAAGCCGGACACCGTTCTCCAGATCCTTCCCGTAGCCGGCGTTGGCACCCGTCAGCGGCGCGGCGAAGCCGATCTTCACCGGCAGGTCGTCGGCGAAACTGGCCAGCGGCGCGATCGCGAAGGTAGCGCCAACGAACAGAGCAAGCGGTTTCAGCGTGTTGCGAAGACTCATGGTCTTTCTCTCCATCGACAGTTTCAGGTGTGAAAGCGGTAAGGCTGTAATACTGGATCGACGCGCAAGCATTGGTTTGACTTCGCATGGCGCGTCATCAAAGGTACGGATGATCGGTCACCATTAACAATGCTGGAATACGCCCATAGGAAATCCCCTTGGGGGCGTCCATGGAAGTCCTCTTGGGGACGCGCAGTGGCGTTCATATGCCCGTCAATCTGGCGCGAATATAGAAAGCCAATTTGCGACCGTCTTGGCAGTTCGCGGCGCTTTGAATGAGCATTTCGGCATAGCCCGCACAGCGCTTGGGCTGGCGGCCTGTCAGCGGCGGCGCGCGGGTGCGGATTGCGGCATATGCTTAAGAAACAGGGCGCGATATGCGGCCGAACAAACGGCGGGGATGCGGCCTGGAGATGGCGCTCGAGAAACCGGCGCGAGCGCGCCGGCCTTACTACCGTTGCACAGTCGCGGAAACAAACCTGCGCGGGCTCGCCGGAAAAACGACAAAAGCAAAAGAAGCAACTGACGGCGGGCTAAAACGACGCCCTCACTGCTCGCCTTGCTGGCGCAGCAACTCTTCACGCAGACGCAGGATGGGCGCCTTGGTTTCTTCGTCGGCCCAGGTGTCGAGATCGTCTATTGCGCGCTGGCAGCCGTCGAGCACCAGGTCGAGATCCACCGGCACGCCGTTGTTCAGCGCGAATTCGATAGTCTCGGCGAACTGCTGGCACTCGTCCTCGCCGTACGAAATGTCGAGGTTGTCGGCGATGATTTCGGCGATGTTGCTGCGCGCCTTGTCGTCGGGTGTCACCATTTCGACGATGCCGCGCGCCACCGCCGGCGAATAGAAAAGCGCGATGTCGAGCCACTGTGCGGGATCGAAGTCGGCCTGGTCGAACTGGTTCTCGAAGTACTCGATCGCTTCCTGCTCGTGCGCTTCGTCCGCGTCGACACTGATGCACAACTGCTCAAAAAATTCTTCCCGCTCGCTGCGGATATAACCGTCCATCGATGCCTCGTCTGCTGAATGCTGAATGCTGAATGCTGAATGCTGAATGCTGAATGCTGAATGCCGGATGCCGGATGCCCGGACGCCCCAAAAAATGCGCTATGGGCGGGCGATTGCCTCGCCCACGCGGCACGCATTATAGGGCGACCGGCTGACAAGCGCGGGTCGCGTGCCGGGTGTGGGCTCGGCTAGCAACTGATGCGGGGCGCACGGTTACGTGTTGAGCCGCGCCAAGGTGCCCCGCGCCTACGCCGTCTCCTCCGCCACCCAGGCATCGAACCATTCACGGGGCTGCGCGATTTCGTTCTGTGCGGCCACCAGTTCCAGTTCATAGCGCCCGGCCTGCCACGTCGCTTTGACCACCGCGTTCACAGCGGCCAGCGTGTGCTCGAAGGCGGCGCGGATCGAATCGCCCAGCAGCGTGCGCGCGACAAACACCGCGCTCGTCAGATCGCCGACGCCCACCGGCTGCCGCGCGAACGGGTAGAGCGGACGCTGCCCCATCCACGCTTCGCGCTCGGTGACGACCAGCATGTTGAAACGGTCGGCAGGGCTGTTGCGATCGAGTAGATGTTTGACCAGCATGAGCTTCGGCCCACGGGCGATGACCTCGCGGCACGCGGCCACCGCTTCTTCGAGCGTCTCGATCTCACGGCCCACGAGGCGTTGCAACTCGGTATGGTTCGGCGCCATGGCGTCAGCAACCGTCGGCATGGTGCGGACCAGAAATTCCTGGATGCCCGGCTCGACCTTGCAGCCGCTCGCGGCACCCATCACCGGATCGCAGAAGTACCACGCGCGCGGATTGGCGGCCTTCACGGCCTTGACGATCTCCAGCACCGCCTGCGCCTGCTCGGGTGTGCCCAGATAGCCGGACAGCACGGCGTCGCAGCGCGGCAGCATGCCGATCGCGCCGATCCCTTCGACGAGTTCTTCCATCTGCGATGCTTCGATCGCGCCGCCGGTCCAATGACCGTATTGCGTGTGGTTCGAAAACTGCACAGTATTGAGCGGCCAGACATTGACGCCGAGCCGCCGCATCGGGAATTCGGCTGCGCTATTGCCGGCGTGCCCGAAGACGACATGTGACTGGATGCTCAGAACGTTTTTCGTCATGGTGTGGCCCGCGCAAGATGTTTTGCGCGATCAATGAGAACGGACGGATAGCCGCGGTAACGAACCGGCTTTGACCGGGCGCCTGAAGCGGCGTGACTGTTTCAGATAGTGCAAGAAAAATGCGCGGTCTGCATAGTCAACTAACAATACATGAGTTTGTCACGCGCGAGTCGATCCGTCCCCGTGTTGTTGCGTCGAACCATCAAACGGGTGAGGGATCAGGCGAGTTCCCGATACAGCGCCAGATAGCGCTCGGCCGAGGCGCCCCAGCCGAAATCCTGATGCATCGCGCGACGTTGCGTGGCTTTCCACTCGGTGCGGCGGTCATAGAGCGCAAACGCGCGGCGGATCGCCGCCGCAAGGCCCTTCGGCTCGAATCGTTCGAATACAAAGCCCGTAGCGAGGTCGTCGGCGAGATTTTCGAGCGACGCGTCCACGACCGTGTCCGCGAGGCCGCCGACGCAATGCACGAGCGGCAGCGACCCGTAAGCCAGCGCATACAGTTGCGTGAGTCCGCAGGGCTCGAAGCGCGACGGCACCGCGATCACGTCGCTGCCCGCGACGATCGTATGCGCGAGTGTCTCGTCAAAACCCAGTTCGACTGCCACCGATTCCGGATGCGTATGCGCGACGCGTTTCAAACCATTTTCGAGCGCCGGGTCGCCGGTGCCGAACACCACTAGTTGGCCGCCGCGTTTGACAATTTCCGGCGCCGCCTCGAGCAGCAGGTCAAGGCCTTTCTGTTCGGTCAGCCGGCTCACCACGCCGAATAGCAAAGCGTCGCTTTTCTGCGCGAGGCCGAAGCGCTTTTGCAGCGCCTCCTTGCAGGCCAGTTTGCCGGCCAGACGGGTGGCTGTGTAGTGATCTTCGAGCAGTGCGTCGGTGGCGGGATTCCACACGGAATAGTCGACGCCGTTCAGGATGCCGCTCAGATCGTGCGAGCGATGACGCAGCAACCCGTCGAGCCCGCCGCCTTGGGCCAGTGTCTGGATTTCGCGGGCGTAGGTCGGGCTGACTGTGGTGATGCGGTCGCTGTAGTAGAGACCTGCCTTCAGAAACGACAACTGCCCATAGAATTCGACGCCGCGCATGTTGAAGAAGTCGTCCGGCAGCGCCAACTGGCCGAACTGATGCGCCGGAAAAACGCCCTGATACGCGAGGTTGTGCACCGTGAAGACGCTGCGCGCGAACGAGCGGCCGTGCTGCCGTTCAGCCGCCTTGAGGTAGGCGGGCGCGAGTCCGGCATGCCAGTCGTGCGCGTGGACGATCTGCGGCGCCCACGCCGGGTCGAGGTGCTGAGCCAGTTGGGCCGCGACCCAACCCAGCAGGGCGAAGCGTTGCGCATTGTCGCCGTACGGTACGTGTTCGTCGTTCAGATAGGGGTTGCCGGGCCGGTCGTACAGCGAGCCGGCGCGGATGACGTAGACGATCAGGCCGTTCGACGGCAGCGTGCCCTGTTCGAGCGTGACTCCCGGCGAGTCGAAACGGCGGCCTAGCTGCGCCACCGGACGCAGGTCGGCCAAGCCGGCGACCACCGCCGGAAACCCGGGCAGCAGCACCCGCACGTCAGCGCCGCGCTCGATCAGCGCGGGCGGCAACGCGCCCGCGACGTCGGCGAGACCGCCCGTTTTGAGGAGGGGATACAGCTCGCTTGCGACGTGCAGGGCGCGAATCGTCATAGGCTCGGTCTCGTTCCTGTTAGTGCGGGTTTGCGGCAGGTCCAATTGAGCGGCAGGACGGGCGGCAGGCTCCGCCAGCCCGTTCGCTTTGCCGCTCCGGCGCGGATCACGTCCCCTTCTGCTGCAGCGCCTCGGGTGTGACCAGCACGACACCGTCGTCAGTGCGATAGAAGCGTTCGGCGTCGGCCACGGGATCTTCGCCGATCACCGTGCCGTCCGGAATGGTGCAGCCACGGTCTATCACCACTTTCTGCAGCCGGCAGCTCGCGCCGACGGTGACCTGCGGCAACAAGACTGCCTCATTGATATTACAGAACGAACTCACTTTGACGTTCGACGACAACACCGAGCGCGAAATCTGCGAGCCGGAAATCACACAGCCGCCGCACACGATCAGATTGTTGCCGGTGCCTTGCAGGCCTTTCAGGTCGCGTACGAACTTGGCGGGTGGCAACTGTTCCTGATACGTCCAGATCGGCCAGTTGCGGTCGTACAGGTCGAGCGTCGGGATGGTGGAGGCAAGATCGAGGTTGGCTGCCCAGTAGGCGTCGATCGTGCCGACGTCGCGCCAGTACGGCTCCACGCTCGGGTCTGACGACACGCACGACATGCTGAACGGATGCGCGATCGCCGTGCCTTGCGTGACGACGCGCGGCAGGATGTCCTTGCCGAAGTCGTGATCGGTGTCGACGCTCGAGATGTTCTCTTCGAGCAGCGAATACAGGTAATCGGCGCTGAACACGTAGATGCCCATGCTGGCGAGCGCCGAATCCGGACGGCCCGGCATGGCGGGCGGATCGGCGGGTTTTTCGACGAAGCCGGTCACGCGGCGGTTTTCGTCGACGGCCATCACGCCGAAGGCCACGGCGTCCATGCGCGGCACCTCGATGCAGCCGACCGTGCAATCCGCGCCGCTTTCCGCGTGATCCGCGATCATGCGCGTGTAATCCATCTTGTAGATGTGGTCGCCCGCCAGCACCACCACGTATTTCGGCCGGATCGAGCGGATGATGTCGAGATTCTGGAACACGGCGTCCGCGGTGCCGCGGTACCAGTGGGCGCCTTCCACCCGCTGCTGGGCTGGCCAGAGGTCGATGAATTCGCCGAATTCGCCGCGCAGGAAGCCCCAGCCGCGCTGCAGGTGGCGCAGTAGCGAGTGCGCCTTGTATTGCGTGACCACCGCGATGCGGCGGATGCCGGAGTTCAGGCAATTGGAGAGCGCGAAGTCGATGATCCGGTATTTGCCGCCGAAGTGCACCGCTGGTTTGACGCGCTTGTTCGTGAGCGGCCCGAGCCGCGTGCCCCGTCCGCCCGCGAGGACGATGGCGAGGGTGGTGCGTTGCAGATCGTTCAGCCGTGCCGGAGTTTCCATGTCTGTCTCCTTTGTCGACCGGAGTTAGCGCTTTCACGCTTACTCCGGTCCCATGCAAGATAGTTGCTGATTAGTATGCCCCGGGTGGTCTTGTTCTCTCGCTCTGCGTTATTGATTCGTGCTGCCAGGCGGCTTTCGTCTTCGCGGGCCCGTCTGCTAGTTCTAGCACTGATTTGCCGCGGGCGAATAGTCTGAATTGTGCTGATGCAACTCGCGCGGCCGCCTTGCGAACGATCGACCCTTGCGCGGGACGCATCCGTGCGCGAGGACACATAGGGCGTAAGGCGAACCGCGGCAATATGCGTGCCACACCGGCCGGCGCCGCCCTGAGCCTGCGCGCGCGGCAGCAGAGTCCGGCGGCGCGTCGTAGAATCGTCCGCTCCGAACGGGGTGCGGACGTCGGCTTACCAGCGCCCGCAGCCTACATGCTTCACGCCGATTTCCCTTTGCAAGAAAACGATCGATGAATTTTCGCCGCGAGTCTTTGTTCGCCATCTTGAGCGCCTGCGCGCTAGTCGCTGCGCCTGGAGCTTTCGCTGCCACGCCGGCCAGTGGGGCCGTTGCGGGGAGTGCGGCCAGTTCGGGGCGTGCGGGTGGTTCGGGTGGCTCTCTCACCCAGCCCGGTTCCGCGGCTACCAGCGCCACTCCGGCTGTGGCTGTCGATAACAGCGGTCCGGCGTACGGCCCCGAGTTGCAGGGCTTCAACTATCCGGCACCGGTCGAGCAATACGACTTCACCTCGCAAGGCGTGGCGCTGCACATGGCGTACATGGATATCACGCCGGACCATGCGAACGGCCGCACGGCCGTATTGCTGCACGGCAAGAACTTTTGTGCGGCGACGTGGGACGCGACCATTCATCGTCTGAGCGACGCCGGCTACCGGGTGATCGCGCCGGATCAGATCGGTTTTTGTAAATCGAGCAAGCCCGAGCACTACCAGTACAGTTTTCAGCAACTGGCGCGCAATACGCATGCGCTGCTCGAATCGCTTGGCGTGACTGACGCGACCGTGATCGGCCATTCGACCGGCGGCATGCTCGCGATCCGCTATGCGCTGATGTATCCACATGAAACGCAGCAACTGGTGTTGGTCAATCCGATCGGGCTAGAGGACTGGAAGGCGAAGGGCGTGCCTTCGCTATCGGTCGACCAATGGTACGAGCGCGAACTGAAGACGACTGCGGACGGCATTCGCCGTTACGAGCAGACGACCTATTACGCCGGCCAGTGGCGCGCCGACTATGAGCCGTGGGTACAGATGCTGGCGGGGATGTACCGGGGCCCCGGCAAACAGATCGTGGCGTGGAATTCCGCGTTGCTGTACGACATGATTTACACGCAACCGGTGGTGTACGAACTGGGCCATCTGAGCATGCCGACGCTGCTGCTGATTGGTCAGAAGGACACGACCGCGATTGGCAAGGATGCGGCGCCGCCTGAGGTGCGCGCGAAGATCGGCCACTACCCCGAACTGGGCAAGGCCGCTGCGAAGGCGATTCCGCACGCTACGCTCGTCGAATTCGCCGACTTGGGGCACGCGCCGCAGATGCAGGACCCGCAGGCGTTTCATAAGGCGCTGCTCGATGGCCTGGCGGCGGTGCCGGCAAATCGGTGAGCATTGCGGCTGGGCAACCTGATGTTCGTGTACTCAGGGCAGCCAGCCAATCGACGAAAAAAGAAGGGCGGCCTGTGCTGATACACGCCGCCCTTTTTTATTACTGCCTGCGTTGTTACTTGCCGGCGCCTAACTCTTCACGCACTTGCGCGCCGATCTCAAACGAGCGCAGCCGTGCTTTGTGATCGTAGATTTGCGCGGTCAGCATCAATTCATCCGCACCGGTCTGATCGATGACCGACCGCAGTCCTTCGCGGACCGTATCGCGATCGCCGATCACGGAGCAGGCGAGCGAATGCGCGACGCCGTTCAACTCCATCTCGGACGCTTCGATCCGTTCGACCGGCGGCTGCAACTGACCGGGCGTGCCGCGCCGCAGGTTGACGAACTGCTGCTGCAGCGAGGAGAACAGACGTCGCGCTTCCTCGTTGCTATCGGCGGCGAACAGATTGACGCCGACCATGGCGTACGGTTTATCGAGCGTCGCCGACGGACGGAATTGCTCGCGATAGACCTTCAGCGCGGTGAACATGTGATCGGGTGCGAAGTGCGACGCGAACGCGAACGGCAGACCGAGTGCCGCAGCCAGTTGCGCGCTGTACAGCGACGAGCCGAGCAGCCAGAGCGGCACATGAAGGCCTGCGCCGGGGACTGCGCGAATACGCTGACCCGGCACGGGGTCGGCGAAATAGCGTTGCAACTCGACGACGTCGTCGGGAAACGACTCTGCGCTATTTTGCAGATCGCGGCGCAGCGCGCGGGCGGTGCTTTGATCGGTACCGGGTGCGCGGCCGAGGCCCAGGTCGATGCGATCCGGATAGAGCGACGCGAGGGTACCGAACTGTTCCGCGATGACGAGCGGAGCGTGGTTGGGCAGCATGACGCCGCCGGAGCCGACGCGGATTTTCTTCGTCCCACCGGCGACGTGGCCGATCACGACAGCGGTGGCTGCGCTGGCGATACCGGTCATGTTGTGGTGTTCTGCGAGCCAGAAGCGGCGGTAGTTCCAGTTTTCCGCGTGCTGGGCGAGATCCAATGTGTTTTTGAACGCGTCCGCGGGGGTGGCACCTGCGATGACCGGCGATAGGTCGAGGACCGAGAAGGGGATCATTTTCTGTTCATGTGATGTTTCGGGCGCTTTCGCGCGATGGGGCATTGTGGCAAAGGTTTTGGTTTTCTGCTGATCGTCCTGGGATGTCCACGTTCGTGGAAGGGGGTTATCGGTTTGTTGCCTCCGGCGGGGGTTGTTTGTCTGTGTTCTTAGGGCTTTGGCCTTTCCTTGAATTGTTAGTGGTCTATTGGCGTTGCCCCTGTGCGGGGCGGCACCTACTTCTCTTTGCCGGCTGCAAAGAGAAGTAGGCAAGAGAAAGCAGCTCAAACCGCTACTGCTAAGTGGGGCCCGTGGTCTGCTGCGGGTAGTGGTGCATCTGGAATCTGTGTTCGTGCCCCTGCATGCGCCAGTGACAAGGGCGTCATACTTCCGGCGGCGCTGCGCGCGCCGAAGAGCAGTTCAAAAACCGATCCCTGCGTTTTGACGCCCACGTCTCGCCACCGGACCGTGGCTCGTCATTGCATCGCCACCGCCACCGCCACCGCCACCGCAGCCGTGACCGTGACCGTGACCGTGACGGTGACGGTGACGGTGACGGTGACGGTGACGGTGACGGTGATTGCGGGGCACCGACAAATCATTTGAGGTAGGGGTTCCCGGGTGAATGCAGAGGCGTGTCGCCGAGGCGAAGCCGACGGCCCTCACAGAGCTCAGCCGAAGCCCCTGGTTTCCCATGCACACCCGTCCGCGACGCACGTAGTGCGGAGTGGGAGCGGATGAGTCCTTTGTCACTAACGCGGAATGTGAGAGAACACGGATTCCAGATGCACCACTACCCGCAGCAGACCACGGTGCTCACTTAGTCTTAGTAGTAGCGGTTTGAGCTGCTTTCTCTTGCCTACTTCTCTTTGCAGCCGGCAAAGAGAAGTAGGTGCCGCCCCGCACAGGGGCAACGCTAATAGACCACTAACAAAACAAGGAAAGGCCAAAGCCCTAAGAACACTGACAAAAGCGCCGAGCAGGCAAACAAGATCAAGAAAATCCCAAAGCACTAAGCACACACAAAAAAATCCCGGCGTAGCCAAACCCCCCATCTTTACATGCAATCCCGATATAGATATGTCCGATCAATATTTAACATCCGCATGTAGCGCTGCTACCTTAATCCCCTCGAACAGAGCACCGCATCCAATCAAGGAAGCCACCGCCCCGCCGGGCAAAAAACCACCTTGGGAGACACCACCGTGTCCATCGAATTCATCGGCATGATCCAGACCCGCAAGGTGTCCGAGACCCACGCCCCGCAAGGGCCAATCATCGACATCGACTACGTGGAGCAATTCGCCCGCGCTCACGAAGCCGCGGGCTTCGACCGCATCCTCGTGCCGCATCATTCGACGAGTCCCGACGCGCTCCTCACCGTCGCCCACGCGGCCAGCGTCACGAGCAAAGTGCATTTCATGCTCGCCCATCGCCCGGGCTTCGTCTCGCCCACGCTCGCCGCGCGCCAACTGGCAACCCTCGATCACTATTCCGGCGGCCGTCTCGCCGTCCACATCATCTCCGGTGGCGACGACGCCGAACAACGCCGCGATGGGGACTACCTGTCGCATGACGAACGCTATGCCCGCACCGACGAATACCTGCACATCCTGCGCCGCATCTGGACCGAAGCGAAACCCTTCGATCACAGCGGTCAGTACTACCGCTTCGAACAAGGCTTCTCCGAAGTGAAGCCGGTGCAGCAACCCCATATCCCCGTGTACTTCGGCGGCGCATCCGCGCCCGCGCTCGAAATCGCCGGACGTCATGCAGATGTCTACGCGCTTTGGGGCGAATCGAAGGCGCAAGTGCGCAAACAGGTCACCCGCGTGCGTGCCGAAGCCGCTAAACACGGCCGTAACGTGCGCTTTTCCGTATCGTTCCGGCCCATCCTCGCGGCTACCGAAGCAGCCGCGTGGGAACGCGCGGAGCACATCCTCGAGGAAACCCGGCGGCTGCGCGCGGCGCAAGGACTCGGCGTCGGCGGCCCGGCGCAAAGTGAAGGCGCGCGGCGGCTGCTCGCGGCATCGGGTCAGTCGGATCGCGTCGATGAACGTCTGTGGACCGGCGTCGCCAAGGAAATCGGCGGACGCTCGAATTCGACCGCGCTGGTCGGCACGCCGGAGCAGGTCGCCGAAACGCTGGCGGAGTATTACGCGCTCGGCGTGTCGACCTTCCTCGTGCGCGGCTTCGATCCGCTCGAAGACGCCGTCGACTATGGCCGCGAGCTGATTCCGGCCACTCGCGAACGGATCGCGCGCGTCGAACGCGTAGCCGCCTGAACGGAGCCACGATGACCGATCTGTCCGCCGCGTTGCAAAACACCTCGGAGCCGCACAGTACTAACGCGTTGCAAGGCACCCCAGAGCCGCAAAGCACTAACACGCTGCAAGACACGCCGGCGCCGCAAAGTGCCCGCGCGCCGCAAGACACCCCGGTGCCGCTAAGCACCAGCACGTTGCAAGGCACCCCAGCGCCGCTAAGCAAGCACGCGCTGCAAGACGCTCCAGCTCGACAAAGTGCCCCCACGCTGCAAAACACCGCAGATACGCCTCCGCTCCAGCGTCACGCGCCGCTGCGCAAATTCTGGTTCGACGACGTCCCGCCACGTGCCAGCATCGCGGCCGAACGGCGCTATCGGCAGGAACGGCTCGCCGTGGCGTTTCGCCTGTTCGCCCGCTATGGTTTCGATCAGGGTCTCGCCGGCCATATCACCGCGCGCGATCCGGAGTGTCCCGATCACTTCTGGGTCAATCCGTTCGGCAAGCACTTCAACCGCATTCGTGTGTCCGATCTGCTGCTGGTGAATGCAGAAGGGGAGATCGTGGTCGGCGAGGGGCCGGTGAATCAGGCGGCCTTCGCGATTCACGCGGCGATTCACGAAGCGCGCCCCGATGTGATCGCCGCCGCGCACACGCATTCGCTCTACGGCAAGGCATGGTCGACGCTCGGCCGCACGCTCGATCCGTTGACGCAGGACTCGTGCGCGTTCTATCAGGATCATGCCTTGTTCGACGATTTCCGCGGCGTGGTGCTCGATACCGATGAAGGTGCGCGCATCGCGGCGGCGCTAGGCGAACGCAAGGCGGTGATCCTGAAGAATCACGGCATCCTGACGGCGGGTCCGAGCGTCGAGGCGCCGGCCTGGTGGTATATCGCGCTCGATAACGCCTGCCATGCGCAATTGCTTGCCGAAGCCGCAGGCACACCACAAGCCATCCCGCACGACGTCGCCACGCTCACGCACGAGCAGGTCGGCCGCCCTGGCGGTGCGCTGTTTGCGTTCCAGAGCCTGCTGGAAGGGCTGGTCGAAGCCGAGCCTGACGTCCTTACCTGAGCACCCCATAAGATGACCCAACGTTTCGATTCGCCGGTTTCGCTCCGGCGCCGCTGGCTCGTGTCCGCGCTGCCGGCCGCGCTTTCAGCCTCATTTCTCGGCGCGGCAGGCACAGGTTTGATTTCGACAGCCGCCGCAGCAGCCACGCCGGCAGCAAGCGAGAAAACCGATCCGCCTGTCGATCTCAGCAAAGTCCGTTTGCGCGTCGCAACCTACAAAGGCGGCGACGCTACGTTGCTGAAAACCGCAGGCCTCGCGGACACGCCCTACACCATCGACTGGTCCGAATTCCAGTCCGGCAACGCGATGGTCGAGGCGATGAACGGCGGCTCGCTCGATATCGCCTCCGGCAGCGAAATCCCACCGATCTTCGCGCGGCTGCAGAACGCTCAGGTGCGCGTGATCGCCGTCTACAAGGACGACGTCAACAATCAGGTGGTGCTGGTCCCGAAGGGCTCGACGATCCGCTCGATCGCCGATCTGAAGGGCAAACGCGTCGGCTATCTGCGCGCCACCACGACGCACTACTACCTGCTGCGCATGCTCGAAGAGGCGGGGCTATCGTTCAGCGATATTCAGGCCACCTCGCTCGCGCCGCGCGACGGTTTCGCCGCTTTCAACGCCGGTTCGCTCGATGCCTGGGCGATCTACGGCTACAACGTGCCGCTTGCGATCTCTCAAGCTGGCGCGCGCGTGCTGAAAAACGCCAACGGCTATTTGTCCGGCAATTACCTGTACTACGGTCATCCGTCGGTACTCGCCGATCCGCAACGGCGGGCCGCGTCCGCGGATCTGCTGGTGCGGCTGCAACGCGCCTGCACGTGGTTCGGACAGCATCAGGACGCCTACGCGAAGGTATTGTCAGCGGAGTTGCGGGTGCCCGAGGAGGCGATCCGTTCGTTGTATCGCAACCAGAGCCAGGCGCGCCGCGTCACCGGCGTCACGGCGGCGGATATCGCCAGCGAGCAGCAGGTTGCCGATACGTTCGCGCGCGCCGCGGTCATCGACCGGCATGTCGACGTCGCACCGTTATGGACCGATACCTTCAACGCCGCGCTCGCCCGCGGTGCGTGACCGATTCAAGTCAACCCACATTCTGAACATTCGATGACTCAAGCTTTGAGACCGGACCGGCTGCGCGCGTTCGTCGGCCGGATTGCGTCACTCGTCGACGAGCGCGCGCCCGAAGCGCATCTGCTCGAAGCCGGCGGCGCCGCGCTGCACGAGCTGATCGCCCACGACGACTGGTTGCCCGACGCCTTCGCGCAGCCCGATCCCGAGCGTTATCAACAATTCCTGTTGCACGCGGATTCGCAGCAGCGTTTTTCAATCGTAAGTTTTGTATGGGGGCCGGGCCAGTCGACGCCGGTTCATGACCACACCGTATGGGGTTTGATCGGTGTGTTGCGTGGTGCGGAAATTGCTCAGGGATATCGCATCACGCCAGACGGCGCGCTGGAAGAAGAGGGGGCGGCAAAGCGCCTCGATGCCGGCGCGGTGGATGCTGTCTCGCCGCGCATCGGCGATATCCATCGTGTGAGTAATGCTTTTCACGATCGTACGTCGATCAGCATTCACGTGTACGGTGGAAATATTGGCGCGGTGACGCGTTCCGTCTATCCGGCCGGCGGAGGCCGAAAAACCTTTATCTCCGGCTACTCGAACGATGTGTTGCCGAATATCTGGAATGTTTCGAAGGAGTCCCTGATCTCATGAGTTTCGCTACAGAATTCCGTACCCGATCATTCAAAGACGTGCGCCGCGCACTGCTCGAGCGCGAGGAAATCGCGCTCGTCGACGTGCGTGAGGAGGATCCGCACGCGCGCAGTCATCCGCTGTTCGCTGCCAATCTGCCGCTCTCGCGGCTCGAACTGGAAGCGCCGGTGCGCTTGCCGCGCCGCGACGTGCCGGTCGTCCTGTTCGACGACGGCGAAGGGCTTGCCGAACGCGCCGCACGCCGGTTGAGCGAGCTGGGCTATACCAATGTCGCGCTGCTCGATGGCGGTTTGCAAGGCTGGCGCGAGGCGGGCGGTGAGCTATTCCAGGACGTCAACGTGCCGAGCAAGGCATTCGGCGAACTGGTCGAAAGCGAGCGCCATACGCCGTCCCTCGGCGCGCCGCAGGTGCTGGCGCTGCTCGATCATGAAGCCGATGTGGTGGTGCTCGACGCACGCCGCTTCGACGAATACCAGACCATGAATATTCCAGGCAGCATCAGCGTGCCAGGCGCGGAACTGGTGTTGCGCGCTCGGCAGCTCGCGCCGAATCCCGCCACGCGGATCATCGTCAATTGCGCGGGACGCACGCGCAGCATCATCGGCGCGCAGTCGCTGATCAATGCGGGCGTGCCGAATCCGGTCGCGGCGCTCCGCAATGGCACCATCGGCTGGACGCTTGCGGGTCAGGCGCTCGCGCACGGCAGCTCACGCCGCTTCGAGCCGATTGCCGACGACACACTTCGCCTCGCCGCCGCCGATTCCGCGCGCGGGGTGGCGGATCGCGCCAGGGTGGGCCGCACGTCGCGCGACGAAGCGCGTCGCTGGGCCGATGAAGCGGTACGGACCGTCTATCGTTTCGACGTGCGTACGCCGGAAGAATACGAAGCGGGCCACGTACCCGGTTTTCGCAATGCGCCGGGTGGTCAACTCGTGCAGGAGACCGACATGTTTGCGCCGGTGCGCGGCGCGCGCGTGATCCTCGCCGATAACGACGGCGTGCGCGCGAACATGAGCGCGTCGTGGCTCGCGCAGATGAACGTCGAGGTGTATGTGGTGGACGGCCTGGGCAACGCGGACTTCAGCGAAAAGGGCGCCGCGCCCGCCGCGCGCTTTGCGCCCACGCCGCCTGCTGCCGATGAGATCACACCGGCCGGACTGGTGACGCTGCTGCAATCACCGGGCACCGTCGTGCTGGATTTCACGACCAGCGCGAATTATGTGAAGCGCCATATTCCGGGCGCATGGTTCGCGATTCGTGGGCAACTCAACGAAGCGTTGCGCAAGCTGCCGGATGCGCAGCGTTATGTGGTGACCTGCGGCAGCAGTCTGCTTGCGCGCTTTGCCGCGCCTGAGTTGGCGGCACTGACGGGCAAGCCGGTGCAGGTGCTGGCCGGCGGCACGAACGCGTGGATCGAAGCGGGCTTTGCCGTGGAGAGCGGTGAGACGCGGCTGGCGTCTCCGCGCATCGATCGGTATCGTCGTCCGTATGAGGGAACCGACAACGCGCGCGAAGCGATGAACGCCTATCTGGAGTGGGAGTACGGCCTCGTTGCTCAGCTTGGGCGCGATGGTACACACGGTTTTCGCGTGATCTGATGGGCAAGCGGCGCGTGGCTCAAGCCGCGCGCTGCGCTCGCGCTTCCTTGAATTGCCGCTCGATCGCCGCGCCGAAGCGCTCGACCGGCTGTTGCAATTTACCCAGCACGCGCGGATGCACGAGCCAGATGTCGATGAGTGGCTTGAAGTCGCTGATCGACACGATATCGAGTGCGTCCGCGTGAGCGCTGGCGTGCAGCAGCGGTAAGGGCACGAGGCCGAGACCGTTGCCGTCGGCGACCAGTTGCAATTGCAGTTCGGTGCCGAGCGTTTCCAGATTGAGCTTGAGCGCGAGTCCGAGACCTGTCAGCGTGCGTTGCAGGCCATCGCGAAAGCCGCATCCATCCGGATTCAACACCCACCCGATCGACTGGCATTCCGCCAGCGCGTGCGTGCGTTTTTTCAACATGCCTTTCTGCGCGACCACGGCCAGTTTGATGCGGCCAAGCGAGCGCGCCAACAAGATCTCGTCGAAGGTCTTGTTGCTCGGCAGCAGGATTGCGGCGGCGTCGAGTTCGCCCTGTTCGACGCGTTGCAGAAGCTGGCTGCCCCAACCGGTCGACGCACGCGCCTGCAGATCCGGATAAGCCGACTTGAGGCCGCGCATCGCATCGGTCAGCGCGATATCGGCAATTGTCTGAGCGACGCCGAGGCGCAGCGTGCCCACGGGCGGCGTGTCGGTGGCGACGATCTCGCGCAGCACGTCGAGTTCACGCTGGATCACGCGGCATTGTTCGTAGACGATGCGGCCCGTTGCCGTCGCCTTGAGCGGACGTGTATTGCGGTCGAGCAATTCGACGCCGAGCGCCTCTTCGAAATTCTGCAGACGGCGCGTGATCGCCGGCTGCGTGAGGCCGAGTGAGAGCGCCGCCTGTTGCAATGACTGACAGCGAATGACGGTGACGTAGGCGTCGATTTCGTCGATCTTCATGATGAGCGGTGACTTGATGAGTGCGCAGCGAGGCGCAAGATTCGTGCGTTCGATGATACCCGTATCGATGTGCGCGCACGCCTCACCGGGCAAGAAAATTCGCATATTTGCTTAGCAGAATAATGCGTTTGTCTTATACAGATGCGTGCCTTATCGTCGATAGCACATTATCTGAATGCCTCGACGTAATCGCCGCCATGACGACTTCTAGTTCTTCGTTCTCCGCTTCATCCGTCTTGCAACGCGCGTTGCTCAAACCACTCGGCGCGGCGGTGCTCGCACTGTGCGCGACGCTTTGCGCAACGCAGTCTTATGCAGCGGATCTACCCGTGCTCAAAGTCGGCGACCAGTCCTTGCAAACACGCGGCATTCTCGAAGCATCCGGACAACTCAAAGACCTGCCGTACAAGATCGAGTGGTTCAACTTTCCTGCCGCGCAACCGCTTGGCGAAGCGCTGAACGCCGGCGCGGTGGATGTCGGCGGACTGGGCGATGCGCCGCTCGTGTTCGCGCTCGCAGCCGGCGCGCGGGTACGTGCGGTCGCAGCGACTCGGTCGAATCCGCTGGATCTGGCGATCGTCGTCGGCGCGCAATCGCCGTTGAACGATGCAGCGAGCCTGAAGGGTAAACGTATCGCCACGACGCGTGGCTCGATCGGCCACTATCTCGCACTCGCCGCATTGAAGAAGGCCAATGTGCCGGTCAGCGACGTCACGTTCGTGTTCCTCGCACCCGCCGATGCGAAGGCGGCGCTGGCGTCGGGCAGTGTCGACGCATGGTCGGTGTGGGACCCGTACACGGCACTCGGCGAAGCGCGCGATCACGATCGCATCATCGCCAACGGCGTGGGCCTGTCCGAAGGGCTCAGCTATCAGGTTGCGACCGAACGTGCGATCGCGGACAAGCGCGCGCAACTCGCCGACTTCCTGCGACGCGTGGCGATCGGCCAGCGTTGGGCGCTTTCGCATCCCGATGAAGTGGCGGCGATGCAATCAAAAGTCACCGGTCTGCCGACCGATGTGCTGAAAACCGTCTATCAGCGCGGCCAGGTGCATCCGGTTGCGATCGACGACAGCGTCGTCAGCGCGCAGCAGCGCACTGCCGATACCTACGAAGCCGCCAACGTGATCCGTGCGCATCTCGACGTGCGGACGAGCTTCGATCGCAGCTTCCCGCTGCCTTGATGCGGCCTGCCGGAGTCCTCGCATGAATGCCCCGATTGCCGATAGCGCGGTGACACGCCGTCATCCACCGCTCGATAGCGCTGCGTTCGACGCACTGCTCGGGCGGCTCACGAGCGAGTTCGCTGCCGGTGCGGCTCACTACGACCGCACGGCCGAATTTCCTCACGCCAACCTGGCGCGCCTGCACGAATTCGATCTGCTCTCGCTGACGGTGCCCGCATTGCTTGGCGGCGCGGGTGCGAGCTTGCCGCAGGCCTTGAAGGTGGTGCGCGCAGTGGCGCGCGGCGAGCCGTCCACGGCACTGGTGCTGGTGATGCAATACCTGTTTCATCATCGCTTGCAGGGCAACCCGCATTGGCCTGTCGAACTGCGTGAACGTGTGGCGCGTGAAGCGGTACGCGATGGCGCATTGATCAACTCGCTGCGCGTCGAACCCGAGCTGGGCACGCCGGCACGCGGCGGCTTGCCGTCGACGCTTGCGAGGCGCAGTGCCGATGGCTGGATCATCGACGGCAGCAAGCTGTACTCGACCGGCAGCCCCGGCCTCACCTGGCTTGCGGTATGGGCGCGCAGCGACGAGACGCCGCCGCGCGTCGGCGTGTGGCTGGTACATCGGGACACCCCGGGCGTGCGAGTCGGCAGCGAGTGGAATCATCTTGGCATGCGCGCCACGGGCAGTCACGAGCTCGTGTTCGACAACGTGTTCGTACCGGCCGCTCATGCGGTTGACGTCCATCCGCCCGGCGAGCCGGGTGCGGGACTCGATGCACTCGGCTTCGCCTGGATGAGCGTGCTGTTGTCGGCGGTGTACGACGGCGTCGCACGGGCGGCGCGCGACTGGTTCGCGCAATGGGCCGCTGAACGCACACCTGGCAATCTCGGCGCGCCGCTCGCGAGCCTGCCCGCGTTTCAGCAGACGCTCGGCCGCATCGACGCGCTGCTGTTCAGCAATCGCGTGCTGCTCGACGCAAGCGTGCATGCTGAACGCGTGACACTCAACGAAGCGCCGCTCGTCAAATACATGGTGGCGAATCAGGCCATCGAGGCGGTGCAACTGGCCGTCGAGGCGAGCGGCAATCCCGGTCTGAGTCGTGACAATGCGCTCGAGCGCCACTATCGCGATGTGCTGTGCGCGCGGATTCATACGCCGCAGAACGACTCGGTGCTGCAGGGGGCAGGGCGTGCGGGTTTTGCCGCGTTTGTCCGCGCGTAGGGAGAACTGCGCGACCGCCACGCAAACCGGGTGCAGCGCCTGCGCAGCACACTGCAAATCCTCTGCCGATTCGGTGTAAACGCGCTCTCGTTTAAATCGGCCAATCCGTTTAGATTAGCTGCACTTGGAAGGCTTATCGAGGGACCAGGGCGGCCAAACAAGCAGCGGTCCGCCATTCCGGCGACGGCGCAAGGTCAGAGGCCAAGGTCTCTCACCGCTTCGCCCGGGTCCGGACCGCTGCGCGTCGTCCGTGATGCTGCGTTTCAAGCGGCTGTTCAGCCGCTGTCTGTTTTCCGGTTTGACCGTATCGACCGACTTGGCGACGCTTTGCACAGCGTCGCCTTTTTGCTTGTGGCGACGGCTTTCTCGGGTTCACTGCGGATTTTCCGCCCTCTAGCCGTGCCTGTTGCGGCGCGGTTTGCGACGCCTTCGCTGGTGGTTTTTCCTGTGGCCTTCCCCGGTTTTTTTCGCAGCCTCGTCGCACAATCGCATTCGACCGCAAACCACGCTGCATGGCGGCGGCCCACAGCCGCCTTGTTGCCTTCGCTCGCGGTTTTTTCCGCACGCGGTTATCCTGTAGTACGCCCTACACAAAAGGATGCGGGCGAATTGCCGCTTCGTGTCCGTACAGGAAACTCGCTGTGAGCCTCAAACTGCTTACTGTCGCCATGCTGGCCGCGTGCGTTGCACTGACCGGTTGCGACGACCAACAGAGCGACCGCGCCGTGCAAAAACTCAAGGAATTCTTCAACGCCGTCAAGCCGGACGCGTTGCTACTCAAGAATATGACGCCGGGCATTACCACCGAAGCGCAGATCCGCGATCAGATGGGCAAGCCGGAAACCGAGCGCACGTTTACCGACGGATCCAAGCGTTTCGAATATCCGCGTGGCCCGCAGGGGCTCAACACGTACATGGTCGACATCGACCGTGACGGCAAATTGCAATCCATCACGCAGGTGCTGACCGCCGACAACTTCGGGAAGGTTCGCATCGGCATGACTGAAGACGAAGTGCGCCGCCTGCTCGGCAAGCCAGGCCAGACCGCCGTGTTTCCGCTCAAACCGGAAACCGTGTGGAGCTGGAAGTGGCGCGAGGGCGGCGTGACCGAAGAAGGCATTTTCAACGTGCACTTCGACCAATATCAGAAGGTGTACACGACATCGCGCTCGGACGTGATACGCGGGCGCTAGCCGATAAAAGGCGGGGAACACATGATAAATCGACGTCGATACAGCCGGATCGGGCTGGTGTTGGGGGGCGGTGCAGCACGTGGCTGGGCGCATATCGGTGCGATCCGCGCGTTGCACGACGCTGGCATCAAGCCGGATGTGGTGTGCGGCACGTCGATCGGTGCGCTGGTGGGTGCCGTGTATGCCAACGGCGATCTCGACTGGCTCGAAGAATGGGTTTCGAAGCTCACCTGGCAAACCGTGGTGAGGCTGCTTGATCTGCGTTTTTCGGGCGGCCTGCTGGGCGGGCGCAAGGTGATCCAGATATTCGCGGACAAATTCGCCGGCCGCTCGATCGCGCAATTGAACATGCCGTTCGCGGCGGTGGCCACCGAACTCGATTCGGGCCGCGAGAGCTGGTTGCAGGACGGCAGCGTGGTGGACGCGGTGCGCGCCTCGATAGCGATTCCGGGGATTTTCACGCCGGTGTTTCACAACGGCGTGTGGCTGGTGGACGGCGGTTTGAGCAACCCGGTGCCGGTCTCGGTGGCGCGCGGCATGCGGGCGGACTGCGTGATTGCGGTCGATCTGAACAACGATATTCTGAATGGCCGCGATTTCGGTGGTGCGGCGGTCGACACGCCGGCGCTCGATCCGGATGCGCCGCCGCCGGTCGCGCTGCGGCGTAATGGGAAGCCCTGGCCACGCTGGCTGGCACCCGCCGAAGGGCGCGCTTCCGATGACGTGCGCGTGGCGCCGGCGCCGAGTGCGCGCGTGCCGTCGATGCTGAGTTCGATCGCGCAGAGCATCGACATCATGCAGGTGCGGATTTCGCGGAGCCGGCTGGCGGGTGAGCCAGCGGATATTCTGATTCAGCCGCGGCTGGGCGGGATGGGGATTTTTGATTTTCACCGGGCGGGGCCGGCTATAGAAGAGGGGCGCGCGGCGGTTGAGTATATGTTGCCGGCGATTCGGGCTCGGCTGGGGATTGAATAATGGG
Source organism: Paraburkholderia sp. GAS32 (assembly GCF_050434225.1). Taxonomy (NCBI): domain Bacteria; kingdom Pseudomonadati; phylum Pseudomonadota; class Betaproteobacteria; order Burkholderiales; family Burkholderiaceae; genus Paraburkholderia; species Paraburkholderia sp. GAS32. The sequence goes on from NZ_JBNPVS010000051.1 coordinate 46,267, forward strand.
TTTTTGCCTGCGTGGCGCTTTTTGTCAGTGTTCTTAGGGTATTGGCCTTTCCTTGTTTTGTTAGTGGTCTATTAGTGTTGCCCCTGTGCGGGGCGGCACCTACTTCTCTTTGCCGGCTGCAAAGAGAAGTAGGCAAGAGAAAGCAGCTTAAACCGCTAATGCTAAGTGGGCACCGTAGCCTGCAACGGGTAGTGGTGCATCTGGAATCTGTGTTCGTGCCCCTGCATAGGCTAGTGACAAGGGCGTCATACTTCCGGCGGCGCTGCGCGCGCCGAAGAGTACTTCATAAAACCACCCGCTACGTTTTGGCGCTCGCGTCTCACCATCAGATCGTGGCTCGTCCTTGCACCGCCGCCGCAGCAGCAGCCGTGACCGTGATTGCGGGGCACCCACAAATCATTTGAAGTGGGGGGTCCCAGGTGAGGGCAGAGCGCATCGCCGAGGCGAAGTCCACGGCTCCCACGGACCTCAACCGAAGCCGGTGGTTTCCCATGCAGACCCGTCCGCGACGCACGTAGTGCGGAGTGGGAGCTGATGAGTCCTTTGTCACTAACGCGGAATGTGAGAGAACACGGATTCCAGATGCACCACTACCCGTAGCAGACCACGGAGCCCACTTAGCATTAGCGGTTTAAGCTGCTTTCTCTTGCCTACTTCTCTTTGCAGCAAAGAGAAGTAGGTGCCGCCCCGCACAGGGGCAACACTAATAGACCACTAACAATGCAAGGAAAGGCACCAAAGCCAGAACAAGGAAAGGCACCAAAGCCAGAACAAGGAAAGGCACCAAAGCCAGAACAAGGAAAGGCCAAAGCGCTAAGAACACAGACAAACAAGACGCGCCGCAGGCCCCAATCTATATCGAAAAAGCGACCCAAAACTTGCTAAATCGCGGCAGCGCTCACCGCGTGTCACGCACCTTACAAACCCATATCCCCCGCAAAACCAAGCCCTGCCAGCACCAAGCCGTGGCAAACGGCCGATTGCTGCACCGCAGCACCCCCTCCGTCTCCCTTTGAGAAATTAATTTCCGCTTGCGAGACTCCGCGTCATGCCGGATGAGTCGGGCAGGCATGACCCGCCCCCATCCATGACATCCTCAATAAAACCTGGATGGAGACACGCGTGTTCCTTTACGGCTTTGGTCCGGTGTTGCTGGCCGGCACGATCCAGACGATCGAGCTGTCCGTCCTGTCGCTGGCAGCCTCCGTGCTGCTCGGCCTCGCGGGCGCGGCGGCGAAACTCTCCTTCAACCGCCCGCTCAGGGCGATCGCAACCGGCTATACGACGCTGATCCGCTCGGTGCCCGACCTCGTGCTGATGCTGCTGCTGTTCTACAGCATCCAGATCGCGGTCAACAATCTCACCGATGCGCTCAATCTGCCGCAGTTCGATATCGATCCGTTCGTGGCCGGCGTGCTGACGCTCGGCTTCATCTACGGCGCGTACTTCACCGAAACCTTCCGCGGCGCGTTTCTCGCCGTGCCGCGCGGCCAGCTCGAAGCGGGCAGTGCGTACGGCATGAGCGGCGCGCGGGTGTTCAGGCGCATCCTGTTTCCGCAGATGATGCGTTTCGCGCTGCCAGGCATCGGCAATAACTGGCAAGTGCTGGTCAAGGCCACGGCGCTGGTGTCGATCATCGGTCTCGCCGATGTCGTCAAAGCCGCCCAGGACGCCGGCAAGAGCACCTTCAACATGTTTTTCTTCATTCTGGTCGCCGCGCTGATCTATCTGGCGATCACCACCGCGTCGAATCTCGTGCTGATCTGGCTGGAAAAGCGCTATTCCATCGGCGTGCGCCACGCGGAGCTCTAAGACCATGATCGACATTCTCAATCAATTCTGGCGCGCGTTCCTGTACTGGGACGGTCAACGTATGTCCGGTCTGGCGGTCACGCTGTGGCTGCTGGTGGCGTCGATCGGGATCGGCTTTTTCATGGCGATTCCGCTCGCGGTGGCGCGCGTATCGAAGAAGCGCTGGTTGTCGACGCCGGTGCGTCTCTACACTTACGTGTTTCGCGGCACGCCGTTGTACGTGCAACTGCTGCTGATCTACACTGGCATGTACAGCCTTGAATTCGTGCGCTCGCATCAACTGCTCGACGCGTTTTTCCGCAGCGGCTTTCACTGCGCGATTCTCGCTTTTGCCCTGAACACCTGCGCGTACACCACCGAGATTTTCGCCGGCGCGATCCGTTCGACTTCGCACGGCGAAGTGGAAGCGGCCCGTGCTTACGGGATGAGCTGGTTCACGATGTACCGCCGCATTGTGATACCGTCCGCGCTGCGCCGGGCGCTGCCGTTGTACAGTAACGAAGTGATCCTGATGCTGCACGCCACCACGGTCGCGTTTACGGCCACGGTGCCGGACATCCTGAAGGTGGCGCGTGATGCGAATTCCGCCACGTATCAGTCGTTCGATGCGTTCGGCCTCGCGGCGCTGATTTACCTGGTGGTGTCGTTTGGGCTGGTGGCCTTGTTCCGCCGCGCGGAGCGTCATTGGCTGGGTTACCTGGCGGTGCGCACGCACTGAGTAGGCATGTTTCGATTGAGCGGCGCGGCGGGTTCGCGCCGTCACGTAGATTGATCCGTATTTTCAAAGGGAGAGCATCTTGCTCCACACGACTCAAACCGAAGCTTGCAAGCTCGCCGTCCAGGACATCCACAAGCGCTACGGCGACAATGAAGTGCTCAAAGGCGTGTCGCTGAACGCCAACAAGGGTGACGTGATCAGCATCATCGGTGCGAGCGGATCGGGCAAGAGCACCTTCCTGCGCTGCATCAATTTTCTCGAGCGGCCGAACGCGGGGCAGATCGTCGTCGACGGCGAAATGGTCAAGACCAAAGCCGACCGCGCCGGCAATCTGGAAGTGGCCGATCACAAGCAGCTGCAACGCATCCGCACGAAACTGGCGATGGTGTTCCAGCACTTCAACTTGTGGGCGCACATGAACGTGATCGAGAACATCGTCGAAGCACCGATTCATGTGCTTGGCATGTCGCGTCGCGAAGCCGAAGAACGGGCGCGCGAATATCTCGAGAAGGTGGGTCTCGCGCCGCGTCTGGAAAAGCAGTATCCGTCGCATCTGTCGGGTGGTCAGCAGCAACGGGTCGCCATTGCGCGTGCACTGGCGATGAACCCCGACGTCATGCTGTTCGACGAACCCACTTCCGCGCTCGATCCCGAACTGGTCGGCGAAGTGCTGAAGGTGATGCAGAAGCTCGCCGAAGAAGGCCGCACGATGATCGTCGTGACGCACGAAATGGGTTTCGCGCGCAACGTGTCGAACCATGTGATGTTCCTGCACCAGGGCCGCACCGAAGAAGAGGGCTTGCCCGCTGAAGTGCTGACCACGCCGCGCAGCGAACGGCTCAAGCAGTTCCTCTCCGGCAGCCTGAAGTAACGCGCGGCTCGCGCATTCCGCGTTTTACTGACAAGTGATGGCTCGCACGTCCAACCCGGCTCGCACCACGCAGGTCGCCATCGTCGCCTTGCCGCCGGTGTCGATGTCGGGCGTCGGGCCGATCGTCGACGCGCTCAATCTCGCCAACGAAATCGACGGCCGGGCGCTGTACCGCGTGCAGGTGTGTTCGTGGGACGGCCGCGCGGTGCCCTTGTCGGGCGGCGCGCAATGGCCGGCCGATGCCGCCTTCGGCGATGCGATTTCGTGCGACTGGCTGATCATCGTCAGCGAACGGTTCCAGCAATTCGCCGATTACCGGCTGTTTTTGGCAAGTTTGTCGCGCGTTGGGCAGCGCACGCCGCTCGTCACCGGTATTCATCACGGCGTCTGGTGGCTGGCGATGGCGGGGCAGTTGTCCGGCTATCGCGTGAGCGTCAACTGGGAAACCTATCAGCAGTTCTCCGAGCAGTTCGAGCGCTCGATCGTCACCCAACAGATTTTCGAAATCGACCGTGATCGCGCAACGTGCGCGGGCGGTCAAGCGACCGTCGACTTCATGCTGGCGATGATCGGCCGCGATCACGGACCCGAATTGGCGGACCGGATTGCCGATACGCTCGGCGTCGGCGTGTTGCGCGCGGGCGAAGAGCGTCAGCGCATTCCGTTCGTGACCGCACCGGGCGAGCGTCATCCGCGTCTGAACGATGCGCTCATGCTGATGGAAGCGAATATCGAAGATCCGCTGACCACCGATGAAATCGCCGGTCTCGTCGGTGTCTCGCGGCGGCAGTTGGAGCGCCTGTTTCGTCAGTACCTCGGCTCGATGCCGTCCAAATACTATCTGGGGCTGCGGCTTTCGAAAGCGCGCACGCAATTGCAGCGCACCAGCAAATCGGTGGTGCAGATCAGCCTTGCTTGCGGATTTTCGTCGGCGGCGCACTTTTCGAATGCTTATCGCGAACGCTTTGGTGTCACACCACGCGAGGATCGTCGTAACTGGATCGACAAGCAGACCGGTGCGACCGGCGCCGCGGCCAGTGAGCCGCGACCGGCCGCGTTGATCGAACGGCCCGACCAGGCGGAATAAGCGGCCGGAAAGCGCGCAGTCTGCAAGCTGCACGCGACATATCCGCCCGGAAGCTCATAGAAAGCGTCGCGTATGCGCAAGACGTATCGCGTGCGGTTTCCTACACTACGTGTATTACCTCTCACCTGTAACGAGGATTCGCCATGAACGACCTGACTGTGACACGCCAGACCTTCGACGAAGTGATGGTGCCGGTGTTTTCGCCCGCCGCCTTCGTGCCGGATCGCGGTCTCGGCTCACGCGTCTGGGATACGCAAGGCCGCGACTATATCGACTTCGCCGGCGGTATTGCCGTCACCGCGCTCGGTCATGCGCATCCTGAACTGCTGAAAGTCCTGCACGAGCAGGGCAGCAAGCTGTGGCACATCGGTAACGGCTACACCAACGAGCCGGTACTGCGTCTTGCCAAACGTCTCGAAGACCTGACTTTCGCCGACCGCGCATTCTTCGCCAACTCGGGCGCGGAAGCGAACGAAGCGGCATTGAAGCTGGCGCGCCGCGTCGCGTTCGAGCGTCATGGCGCCGATAAGGTCGAAATCATCTCGTTCACGCAGTCGTTCCATGGCCGTACGTTCTTCACGGTGAGCGTCGGTGGCCAGCCGAAGTATTCGGAAGGCTTCGGCCCGGTGCCGGCCGGCATCATCCATCTGCCTTACAACGATATCGAAGCGGCGAAGAAAGCAATCGGCGCGAAGACTTGCGCGGTGATCGTCGAGCCGATCCAGGGCGAGGGCGGTGTGATCCCGGCCGATCCGGCATTCCTGAAGGCGCTGCGCGAAGCCTGCGATGAGCACGGCGCACTGCTGATTTTTGACGAGGTACAAACGGGTGTGGGCCGCAGCGGCCATTTCTACGCCTATCAGGACACTGGCGTGACGCCGGACATCCTGACCACCGCGAAGGCGCTCGGCAACGGTTTCCCGATCGGCGCGATGCTGACCACCACCGAACTGGCCGCGCACTTCAAGGTCGGCGTGCATGGCACGACCTACGGCGGCAATCCGCTGGGCGCGGCGATCGCGGAGAAGGTGGTCGAACTGATCAGCGATCCGAAGGTGCTCGAAGGCGTGCGTACCCGCAGCGAAGCATTGAAGGGCCAACTCGCGAAGCTCAACGAACGCTTCGGTTTGTTCAAGGAAGTGCGTGGCAAGGGTCTGTTGATCGGTGCTGAATTGACCGATGCGTTCAAGGGCCGCGCAAAAGATTTCGTCACGGCTGCGGGTGAGCACGGCGTGATCATGCTGATGGCGGGTCCGGACGTGCTGCGTTTCGTGCCGTCGCTGATCATGCCGCTCGACGATATGTACGAAGGCTTCGCGCGTCTGGCGAAGGCGATCGAAGAGATCGTCGGCGCAAAGACTGAAGCCGCGTCGAAGTGAACCACGGCACCGCGCTAAAGCACTGAATCATGCGTCACATTCAACAGGAACGATGATGCTCTTCGTACGCCCCGGCCGCCTCGCCGATCTCGATGCGCTCGAACATATGGCGCGCACCGCGCAACCGGTGCTGCATTCGCTGCCGCACGACCGGAGCGCGCTCGAAGCGCGCGTCGCGTTGTCGGAAGACTCGTTTCGCGCGGATGTGGATTTTCCGGGCGAGGAGTTCTATCTGTTCGTGCTCGAGGATGCGGAAAGCGGCAAGCTGATGGGCACGGCGAGCATCGTCGCCGCAGCCGGTTACTCGGACCCGTTTTACGCGTTTCGCAATGACGCGCTGATTCATGCGTCGCGTGAATTGCACGTGAATCGCAAGATTCACGCGTTGACCATGTCGCATGAATTGACGGGCAAGAGCCGGCTGGCGGGCTTCTACATCGACCCGTCGCTGCGTGGCGATGCGGCCGCGCATCTGATGTCGCGGGCGCGGATGATGTATATCGCCGCCAATCGCAAGCGCTTCACGCCTGAAGTGTTCTCGCTGCTGCTCGGCGTGACCGACGACTCAGGCGTATCGCCGTTCTGGGAAGCGGTGGGACGCAAGTTCTTCGGCCGCAATTTCGCCGACATCGAAATCGAATCGGGCGGCCGCAGCCGCACCTTTATCGCCGAAGTGATGCCGACCTATCCGATCTATGTGCCCTTGCTGCCGGAAGCCGCGCAGCGCGTGCTCGGCGAGCCGGATTCGAAGGCGCTGCTCGCGTATGACATTCACCTCGAAGAAGGCTTCGAGACGGACCGCTTTATCGACATTTTCGACGCGGGCCCGGTGTTGACCGCGCAGGTGGATCGCAGCGCCTGCGTGACGCGTAATGAAACACGTGTGGTGCGCGAAGCCGGCGCGGCTGCCGAAGGTTCGACGTATCTGATCGCGCATAACGGGGCGGACGGTGAGTTCCGCTGTGTGCTCGATACATTGCCCGGCGATAAGACGACCGGCGCATCGTTGTCGCATGCGGCGCGCGCCGCACTCGGCGTGCAGGAGGGCGACGCGGTACGCTGCGTGCCGCTGCATCAGCCGCATCAGGAAGAATTGACGGGAGACGCACGATGATCGTCGTTCGTGTTGTGCAACGAGGCGATGTGGACGCGCTCATGCGGCTCGCGCAGGAGACCGGTCCCGGTCTCACCACCTTCAAGCCGGATCGCGATGCATTGGCGGCGCGCGTTGAGCGTGCCCGCCGCACGATGGAAGACAAGGCCGAGCCGCACGAAGCCGGTTACTTCTTCGTGATGGAAGACACCGACACCGGCGACGTGGCCGGCGTCTGCGGCATCGAAACGTCGGTCGGTCTGCAGCAACCGTTCTACAACTATCGCGTGAGCACGGTCGTGCACGCGAGCCAGGACCTCGGCATCTGGACGCGCATGCGCGCGCTGAACATTTCGCATGACCTGACGGGTTACGCCGAAGTGTGCTCGCTGTTCCTGAGCCCGCGTTACCGCACGAGCGGCGTCGGCGGTTTGCTGTCGCGTTCGCGCTTCATGTTTCTCGCGCAGTTTCGCGAGCGCTTTCCGCAGCGTTTGTGCGCGGAATTGCGCGGCCATTTCGATGCGGAAGGCACTTCGCCATTCTGGCGTGCGGTCGGCTCGCATTTCTACCAGATCGATTTCAATGCGGCGGACTATCTGAGCTCGCACGGCCGCAAGGCGTTTCTCGCCGAGCTGATGCCGCGTTATCCGGTGTATGTCGAACTGCTGCCGGAAGAAGCGCAGGAATGCGTCGGCCTCACGCACAACGACACGATTCCGGCGCGCCGCATGCTCGAATCGGAAGGGCTGCGCTACGAGAATCACGTCGATATCTTCGATGCGGGCCCAGTGCTCGAATGCCATATCGCCGACTTGCGCACGGTGCGCGAAAGCGTGGTGGTGCAGGTCGAGATCGCCGACGTGCCGGCGGGCGCGCCGCAGGATGCACCGCGTTCGATGGTATCGAATACGTCGCTGGGCGATTTTCGCGTGGGCGTGGCTGCCGGCGTGCCGCAAGAGGGCGTGTTCCGCATGAGCGCCGCCGAGGCGGCCGCACTCGACGTCAAGGCAGGCGACCCAGTTCGGGTACTGCCGCTGAAACACAAACAAGGATGATCATGAGCGAGCTTTTCATCGACGGCGAATGGGCCGCCGGCACAGGACCCGCATTCGCGTCGCGCAACCCGGGTACGGGCGCGACGGTGTGGGAAGGCAACAGCGCATCGGCGGACGACGTCGATCGTGCAGTGCGCGGCGCGCGCCGTGCGTTCGCGATCTGGTCGGCCTTGAGCCTCGACGAACGTTGCGGCGTGGTGCGCCGCTTCGCCGCGCTCGTGACCGAACGCAAGGAAGCGCTTGCCGAAGCGATCGGCCGCGAGACCGGCAAGCCGCTGTGGGAAGCCCGCACTGAAGCCGCTTCGATGGCGGCGAAGGTCGAGATTTCGATTCAGTCGTACAACGAGCGCACCGGCGAAAAGCGTTCGCCGATGGCCGATGGCACGGCTGTCTTGCGGCATCGTCCGCATGGTGTGGTTGCGGTGTTCGGGCCGTATAACTTTCCTGGCCACTTGCCGAACGGGCATATCGTGCCGGCGCTGATTGCGGGTAACGCAGTGGTGTTCAAGCCGTCGGAACTCGCGCCGGGCGTGGCGGCGCTCACGGTGCAGATCTGGCGCGATGCGGGCTTGCCCGCCGGCGTGCTGAACCTTGTGCAAGGCGAGAAAGAGACGGGCATCGCACTTGCCAATCATCGACAGATCGATGGCTTGTTCTTCACGGGTAGTTCGGATACCGGAACATTGCTGCACAAGCAATTCGGCGGCCGTCCGGAGATCGTCCTCGCACTGGAGATGGGCGGCAACAATCCGCTCGTGATCGGACCGGTGGCGGATGTCGACGCGGCCGTGCATCACACGATTCAATCGGCGTTTCTGTCGGCGGGGCAGCGTTGCACGTGCGCGCGCCGCATTTTCGTACCGAACGATGCGTTCGGTGACCGCTTTGTAGAACGCCTGACCGAAGTGACTTCGCGCATTAGCGTCGGCGAATACAACGCCGATCCGCAGCCGTTCATGGGCGCGGTGATTTCCGCGCGTGCAGCTTCGCGTCTGGTCGCTGCGCAAGAGCGTCTCCTGGCCGACGGCGCGAAAGCACTGCTGAAGATGGAGCAGCGCGATCCGAAACTCGGCTTCGTCACGCCCGCGATTCTCGACGTGACCGCCGTGAAGGACCTGCCGGACGAAGAGCATTTCGGACCGCTGGCGCAGATCATCCGCTACGGCACGTTCGACGAAGCGCTCGACAAAGCCAACGATACCGAGTTCGGCCTCTCCGCCGGTCTGCTCGCCGACGACGAAGCCCTGTGGACGCATTTCCAGCGCACCATTCGCGCGGGCATCGTCAACTGGAACCGGCCGACTAACGGTGCATCGTCGGGCGCGCCGTTCGGTGGTCCGGGGCGTTCGGGCAATCACCGGCCGAGCGCGTTCTATGCTGCCGACTACTGCGCGTATCCGATGGCGTCTGTCGAAAGCGCGCAACTGCAAATGCCCGCGAGCGTTTCGCCGGGCCTTCAATTCTAAGGATCGACGATGCAAGCCACTGAAGCCAATTTCGACGGTCTCGTCGGCCCGACCCACAATTACGCCGGGCTCTCGTTCGGCAACGTTGCGTCGCAGAACAACGAGAAGTCGGTCGCAAATCCGAAGGCCGCTGCCAAGCAAGGCCTGCGCAAGATGAAGCAGTTGGCCGATCTCGGCTTTCATCAGGGCGTGTTGCCGCCGCAGGAGCGTCCGTCGATGCGCCTGTTGCGCGAACTCGGCTTTTCGGGCGATGACGCGACGGTGATCGCACGCGTCGCCAAAGACGCCCCCGAGTTGCTGGCGGCGGCGAGTTCGGCTTCGGCGATGTGGACCGCGAATGCGGCGACGGTGAGTCCGTCGGCCGACACGCACGACGGTCGCGTGCACTTCACGCCGGCCAATCTGTGCAGCAAGCTGCATCGTGCGATCGAGCACGAATCGACGCGCCGCACCTTGCGCGCGATTTTCAGCGACGCGGATCGTTTCGCGGTGCATGAAGCGCTGCCCGGCACGCCGGCACTCGGCGACGAAGGCGCGGCGAATCACACGCGTTTTTGCTCGGAATACGGCACACGTGGCGTCGAATTCTTCGTGTACGGACGCAGCGAATATCGCCGCGGACCGGAGCCGAAGCGTTTTCCCGCACGTCAGACCTTCGAGGCGAGCCGCGCGGTCGCGCATCGTCACGGTCTGGCAGAAGCGGCCACGGTGTACGCACAGCAGAACCCCGACGTGATCGATGCGGGTGTGTTCCATAACGACGTGATCGCTGTCGGCAACCGTAATACGCTGTTCTGCCATCAACTCGCGTTCGTCGAACAGAACGCGGTGTACGACGAACTGCGCACGAAGCTCACTGGGCTGAAGGCCGAGTTCAACGTGATCGAAGTGCCCGATGCGCAAGTGAGCGTGTCCGACGCGGTCACGTCGTACCTGTTCAACAGCCAGTTGCTGACGCGCCCGGACGGCAAGCAGGTGCTGGTGGTGCCGCAGGAATGCCGCGAAAACGCGCGCGTGGGTGCATACCTTGACGAATTGACCTCGCACACCGGTCCGATCGACGACGTGCTCGTGTTCGATCTGCGCGAAAGCATGAAGAACGGTGGCGGCCCGGCATGTTTGCGTCTGCGCGTGGTGCTGAACGATGCGGAGCGCGCGGCGGTGACGCCGGGCGTGTGGATCAACGACAAGCTGTTCGGCCGCCTCGATACGTGGATCGAAAAGCACTATCGCGATCGTCTCGCACCGTCCGATCTGACCGATCCGCAATTGCTCGCCGAGTCGCGCACCGCGCTCGATGAGCTGACTCAGATTCTCGGCCTGGGTTCGCTGTATGACTTCCAGCGCTGAGCACAGCATGCCGGCTTCGATGCTCGACGATTTCCTTGCCTACACGTTGGCCGGGACGCGGCCTGGCGCGCAGGAAGCGCAGGGTGTGTGCGCCAACAACGACAACGCCGTGCGCTGGTCGTGGCTTGACGACGGCGTGTTGCTCATGGAGCCCGCAGTGCGGGATGACGGTACCCGCAGCGTGCTCGTTTCTGCAGGCGTGCATGGCGATGAAACCGCGCCAATTGAACTGCTGTCGTATCTCGTGCGCGATATCGCGCAGGGCGATGCCGCGCTGACGTGCCGCCTGCTGGTGATTCTCGGCAACGTCGACGCCATGCGCGACGCGTCCCGGTATCGCGATGACGATCTGAATCGCCTCTTCAGCGGACGTCACGAGCAGGTGCCGCACAGCCACGAAGCGCCGCGCGCGGCGGCGTTGGAGCGTGCGGCAACGCAGTTCTTTGCCGCCGCGTCGCAGGAGCCGGGCGCCCGTTGGCACGTCGACATGCATACGGCGATCCGCCCCTCGGCTTTCGAGCAATTCGCCTTGTTGCCGCACACCGGCAAGCCGTTTTCGCGCGCGATGTTCGAGTGGCTCGGCGAAGCGCGCATCAGCGCCGTCCTGCTGCACACCACCAAGGGCAACACGTACTCGCATTTCACCGCACACGCATGTGGCGCCGAGGCGTGTACGCTCGAACTCGGCAAGGTGCGCCCGTTCGGGCAGAACGATCTGACGCGTTTCGCCGGGGCGGACGAAGCGCTGCGTCTTCTGCTGGCCGGTACCAGGAACGGCAACGTGCCCGCGGCAATGCCGCGCGTGTTCACCGTGATCGACCAGCTCACCAAGCAGAGCGACGCATTCGAATTGCTGGTGGCCACGGATGTGCCGAATTTCACGCCCTTCGTGAAAGACACCGTGCTCGCACGCGATGGCGATTATCGCTACACCGTGCGTCACGATGAGGAACGCCTTGTGTTTCCGAACGCAACAGTCAAGCCTGGCTTGCGCGCGGGTTTGCTGGTGGTCGAGACGACGCAGGACACGCTGTCCAGTCTCGTTTAGACGCGTCATTGCAGAGCAGAACGTTGCGCGCCTTCGCGCGCAACGTCTCATACCAAACCGCTTACGCGGCTTGCGTCGCGGTCTCGCTGACCAGTCCTTCCGCCACCATCGCCTCACGTACCTTCGGCCGCGCGGCCATGCGGGCCAGATACGCGCTGAGGTGCGGATACGGGCCTAGATCCACCGACAGCATCCGCGCCCAGCTCAACACCGTGAATGCGTACGCATCGGCGACCGAGTACTGTCCAGTGAGATAGTCGCGCGACGTCAGTACACCCTCGAGTTCGCTGAAGCGTGTAGCGAGTTTCGTGCGGCATTCGAGTTTCGTCGATTCGGCTGTCTCCTGATGCCAGAGCCACGGGCTGAAGGTCTTGTGCAATTCCGTGCTGATATAGGTGAGCCATGTCACCGCTTCGAGCCGTTGCGGCGTTCCGGCGGCCGGTAACAGGGCGCGCGCCGGCGCAAGATCGGCGATGTATTGCAACAGCGCGGCGCCCTCGGTATGGCGCGAGCCGTCGTCGAATTCGACGAGTGGCACGTAACCGCGCGGCGAGATCGCGTAGTAGTCGTCGCCGTTAGCGAGTTTGTGCGTTTGCAGATTGACCTTGACGGTGTCGAAGTCGAGCCCGGCTTCGCGCAGGGCAATGTGAACGGCCAGCGAGCAGGCGCCCGGTGAGTAATAGAGTTTCATGGTGTCACCGCTATAAACGAGAGTGAAGTCCCGGCAGGTGCCGGTGGCAAGGCTCGTCGGCCGACAAGTCGATGTGGTAAAAGTAGCCCGGATCGCATTCAGAATAAACAGGCGGCTTGCCAAACCATGCGTGCAAAAACGCAATACGAACTGACTTCGGCGGATACCCAGACCATTCTTGCGCTGGTGCGCGCCGGCACGCTGGCCGAGGCCGCGCAGCGCCTGGGTATCGACGCCTCGACGATTTTTCGCTCGGTGCAGCGGATCGAACGTGGGCTCGGGCAGCGTCTGTTCGAGCGTTCGCGTAGCGGTTATCGCGCGACCCCGCTCGGTGCGCAACTGGCGCGCCACGCCGAGCGCATCGAAAGCGAGCTGGCGGCCGCGCGCTCGACCGTGCAGGCAAGCAGTGACCGCGTCAGCGGCGCGGTCCACGTGACGACCACCGATACCGTGCTCTACGGCCTCCTGCTGCCCGCATTGCGTGATTTCGCGGCGCTGCATCCGGCGTTGTCGTTCGAATTGACCGCCACCAACAGCCTCGCGAGCCTAACCAAACGCGACGCCGATATCGCCGTGCGCGCGACACGCCGCGCACCGGATCATCTGGTCGGCAAACATGTGGGCCCGCTGCGCATCGCCGTGTTTGCCGCGAAGGCGAGCGGTATCCGGGCGAGCGATGCTGAAGCGCTGTCGCGCTGCGATTGGGCGGCACCGGACAGTTCACTCGGCGATCATCCTTCGGTTCTGTGGCGCAAGCGCCATTGTCCGACGGTCGAGCCACGCTACAAGACCAATAGCGTGATGGCGGTGTTCGAGTTGGTGGTGCGCGGCTTCGGCGTCGGCATCGTTCCCACCTTCCTCGCGCGTGAGCGCGACGATCTCGTGCAACTGACCCCGCCGCTCGACGAAGCCGAATCGCAGGTCTGGGTGCTGGCGCATCCCGAGTCGCGTCATCTGCCGCATGTCGCGGCGGTCTATACGCATCTGTCGCAGCGGCTCGGCAGCGATTTCGCGGCCGGCGACGGCGCGGTCTGACGTGCATCGGAGTGCGTGCCGGCTTGCCTGAGCGCGACACGAAGTTGCACCTTTAAGCGCGCGTTATCCGGTTCGCCAAACGAGCCGGGCAAAGGGGCGCCCACAGGGCCGCCTGCAGGACCGCGATTCGAAGCCTGTACAATCCCGCCCTCGCGGCTGTTGCGCTGCACCACACTGGCCGCACGAGTTTGAATCGCATTTTTGGCGCGGCAATCATGCTCGCCCGGATTCGGCTCCGTCTTATTCAATACCGTAGAGGAACACCCGTAATGAAGATGAATTGGCGAAACATGGCTGCGCGCGCGCTGTTCGCGACGGCAACGGTAGCGGCAGGGTCCGCATCGGCGGCGGATATCAAGGAAGTGCGGTTCGGCGTCGAGGCGTCGTATGCGCCGTTCGAATCGAAGTCGCCCTCGGGCGAGCTGCAAGGTTTCGATATCGACATCGGCAATGCCGTGTGTGCAAAGCTGAAGGCGAAATGCGTGTGGGTCGAGAACTCGTTCGACGGCCTGATTCCGGCGTTGGAAGCGCGCAAGTTCAACGCGATCAACTCGGACATGACGATCACGGAACAGCGCCGCCAGGCCATCGACTTCACCGATCCGATCTACACGATCCCGAATCAGATGATCGCGAAGAAGGGCAGCGGTCTGCTGCCTACGGCGGCCTCGCTCAAGGGTAAGCACGTCGGCGTGCTGCAAGGCACGATTCAGGAAACGTATGCGAAGGCGCGCTGGGCGCCGGCTGGCGTCGACGTCGTGCCGTATCAGACCCAGGACCAGATCTACGCCGACCTCGCATCGGGCCGTCTGGACGCTGCATTCCAGGACGCGGAAGCGGCTTCGAAGGGCTTTTTGAAGAAGCCGCAAGGCGCAGGCTTCGACTTCGCCGGCCCGGCCGTCAGTGACGAGAAGCTGCTCGGCGCGGGCGTGGGCTTCGGCATCCGCAAGGGCGACAAGGCGTTGAAGGACGCCGTGAATCAGGCGCTGAAGGAACTGAAGGCCGACGGCACGATCGACCGCTTCGCCGCGAAGTACTTCGACGTGAAGGTCGTGTTGAAGTAAGGCGTTGGGTGTTTTGCCTGAATGGCTTTGCTTGAATGGTTTTGCTTGAGACAACCGGCCGCTTGATGCGGCCGGTTGTTTTTTGAGGCGGCGGTTGATGCGCCGCCTGTCTGATGCGCGTCTGGTGCATGGTGCTGTGTGTTTCATGCGCTTCATGCATGTCGCGCACGCCGCACCGCGACACTCGGTCAGCGCACGTTCGCTTCAGGCTGATCGAGATAGTCGAACACCACTTCACCGAGTCCTAGCGTCAGATCGGCAAGCAGATGCCGTGCCTCGACGATTTCGAGCACCGGCAATTCCGCGACCGGCGCCAGGGCATGGTGTGCCAGTTCGAGCGAGGCGGGACCCGTCCATGCACCTTTAAGGGTGATGTCTTGCAGGTAGTAGCGCACCAGTTCGCAAATGCGCGGCGTGCCGTCCACGTGCGGAATGACTTTCAGCAGGAAGTTCGGCGTCTCCAGACGCTTCTGTTGCTGCGCGAGATCCAGTTGCCGATGCTTGTAGCCCATCGTGCCGGTGGCGATGCGCACGGGGCCGTAATCGAGCGTGCCGACGAGCGTGTCGGTATGGACTTCCAGCACCGGCGAGGCGAGCTTCTTCGGAAAGCCCCACAACTCGCGGCCGCCGGCGATCGGCGGATGGTCGTCCAGATACATCGCCAGCGTGTAACCACCTGCCACGCCGTTGTACGACACCGGGATCACCTGACCGCTTTCCGTGTAGTCGCCGAAGCCGGTCGAATCCGGCATGCGAATAAATTCGTAATGGACGAGCGGCTCGCCGATCTGCAGCGGCTCGGGCACCACGGCGCGCAGTTTGTCCGGATCGGTGCGGTAAGTGATGATCAGGAATTCCCGGTCGACGAAACGATACGGACCCATCGGAAACGCCGGGTTCGTGATCGGCATCGCGAAGGCATTTGACAGCACGCTTTTGACGTCCATGATTTTCCTTGGTGGTTAAAGGCCGGTGGTGGAGCGCTTCTGCACTGCACAAGAGTATCGTCGATTCTTTCCTTCTCTTCAGCGAGACAGGTTGCCAATTATTTCGAGATATTGCGGCGTTGACATGTCCGCGCGCATCGGCCTGCGCTAAAATCGGCGGGCACACCGCACGCGCAAAGGGCCTCAGGGCTTGGATGTGCGCGATTGGTGCAGCAAAAACCAAAATACAGCAGGAAGCGCCAGGGCGGCGCTTAGCGGGGGACCAGAATGACAACCATCGCAATCGAGAAACCGAGCCAGACGGGGGTTGCGGACGATGCGCAACTGAATGCCAGCTTCGCGCGCCAGCCGATTCTGAATCGGGACGGCATGCTGTGCGGCTATGAGATCAAGGTGCGCGCGCCGGAATTGCCTATGGGCACCGAATCTGACGCGGGTGCCGCACCGGCCGTCGATTCGGCTGCGGATGCCTCGCCGGGCCGCGCGCCCGATCCCGCGCAGCTCGTGGCGCGAGCCGTGATTCGCGGGTTGATGCAGGGCAATCTGCGCGGTGCGCTCACCGGGCATCCCGCTTACGTCGATGTAAGCCGCGAGATGCTGTTCGACGATTCGATCCTGCACCTGCCCACTGACCGCTTCATGTTCGAATTGTCGCCGTCGATTGTGGTCGACGATGCGCTGATTGCGCGCATCGTTCAATTGCACGGGCGGCGCTATCGCTTCGTACTCGATGAAGTGACGCAGCCCGATGAAACGTTTGCGAAGCTGCTGCCCTACGCGGAAGTCGTCAAGATCGATTTCCCACGGGCGTCGAAAGCGCTGTTGCCCAAATTGACGAGCGTGCTCAAGTCCGCGGGCAAGCTGCTGATCGCGCTGGGTCTCGATGCACAGGCCGATTTCGAAGAGGCGCATGGTCTCGGTTTCGACCGTTTCCAGGGCTACTTCTTTGCGCGTGCGCAGACCTCGACGACGCGGCGTGTCAGCGCGCCGCGGCATGCGTTGCTGAATCTGCTGCAACTGCTATCGGGCGACCCGACCGTCGCGCAACTCGAAGCCGAACTCAAGCTGAATCCGGTGTTGGTCATGCACCTGATGAAGCTCGCGAATTCGAGCGGCCTCGCCGTCGGCCACAAGGTCACGACGCTGCGCGAAGCGATCAATGCGACCGGCACGAATCGGATCGCGCGCTGGACGCAATTGCTGTTGTACGCGGATGGCCGCAAGGTTGCGCTCGAGGACGATCCGCTGCTGCAACTCGCGGCGACCCGGGCGCGCTTCATGGAGCTGGCGATCGAGCGCTTGCCCGAAGCGGGGCGTGACGAAGCCGATGCAGCGTTTCTGACTGGCGTGTTTTCGTTTGTCGATGCGGTGTTTGGTGGCTCGCTCGAAAGCACACTGAATGTGCTGACGCTATCGCGGCCGATTCAGGCGGGCATTTTGCATCGGCAGGGCGTGCTGGGGTTGTTGCTGACCGCAGTCGAAGCGCTTGAGCGCGGGGCGTGGGATGAGCTCGATGCCTTGTGCGCGCGCTTGCAGCCGTTGACGGTGGAAGAGATCGCGCTGCTCGCGTTGGCGGCTGGGGCGTGGGCCGGGGTGGCGGATCGGAGTGCGGAGGGGTTGGAGCGGATTGAGGATTGAGGGGCGGGTTTGAGGTTTGAAGCAAAGGCCGGCATGCTGCGCACGCCGGCCTTTGCACATCTGAGATTCGTGATTTAGGGCAAACACAAAACCGGTGAGAGTGAAGCACCGTGATCAACGATCACGCCACGTCTTCACATCGTCTCCATTTCCTGCATCTGCCCCAGGCCAAAAAAACGACCTAACTCCTTGGCTAACTCATTCAACGCGCTCATTTCCTTCTGGGATATTCGGCGTGGCTCCTGCGTATGAGACCAGTCGCCATATAGCAGCGCCACCGTCTGATCGGTGTCGTCGACTACCGGTAACAGCACGAACGCGCGGGCGTCGTCGAACGAACGGCGGAACCACTCCGGTAATCGCGCGACCATCTTCGGATCACGTGCGTTCTCGATGAAAATGCCGACCGAGTTCGCGATTGCGAGGTGAAACACATCGGGCTCGAACGCGGTGTTGAACGACAGCTTCGGCAGCGCCGCGTCGATCTTCGGACCGAGTCCGAGGCGCGCCTTGAAGGTGCCGTTGCTGTGCTTGACGAACACCACCGTGCGCGCAAAGCCGAGCGCCGCCAGCACGGTTTCCGCAGCCAGCGCGAGGGCCGGCGCGAGCGCGCTGCCGTCGGGCAGGCCGCGCAGATCGCCCACCCCCGCCGCGATGCGTGCTTCCGGATTGAGCGCCTCGCGCGCGATCGCGTCCGCATTGGCACGCAGCTCGACGATCTCGCGCATCACGCCGTCGCCGCCTTCTTCACGGGCGAGCGCGATGCTCATTCCATGCAGCACGTCCGGATCGGTATTCAGTGCGTGGCTGTATTCCTGCGCCAGTTCGGCGATGCGTTCTTCGCGCTCCCAGTCCGGCATGTTCTGCTGGGTCAGCACGTCGGCGACCGCCGTCGAATAGTTGGTGATGGCGCGCAGCCACTGCACCTGGCGTGGCTGCTCGACGTCCAGCGGATCGAACTCGCCCATGCCGGAGCGGATCATGTCCGGCAGGCGCCAGCGCACCGCGGCTTCGGCGCCGATTTCGTCGAACGTGACGCCGAGCACCAGCACGCAGGCATCGGCTTCGAGTGTGTCGTCGTCGATATGCCGGCGGATCTGATCCCACTCCGCGTCGAGATAGAACACCACCAGCAGCTTGCCGATCTGCCGCATCAGCGTGCAGACCACGGCTTCTTCACCGGCGCGCAGATCGCCGCGCTCGGTCAGCTTGCGCGCGACGCAGCCCGACAGCAGCGTGCGGTTCAATTCGAGTTTCGCGTCGATACGGCGCGGCGCGCTGTGATGAAAGTGATCGACGATTTTCAGGCCGACCACCAGATGGCCGACCGCGTCCATGCCGAGCACCATCAGCGCGCGCGAGACGGTGGTGATGTTGCCGCCAAAGGCCATGTACATGGCCGAGTTGGCCAGCCGCAGCACTTTTTGCGTCAACGCGAAGTCCGACAACACGACCTGCACGAGGCCGGTGAAGTCGAGGTCGTCGTTGTTCATCGCCGCCATGGTGGTGCGCAACGACTGCGACAGCATGGGGAAATCGCCGCGCTCGCTCATTCGAGTCCAGAGCCGGTCGAGCACCGCCGCCTTTACCATGTGAATCCCGCCAAAGCCATACATGTTCCAATGAGTGCTGCACCGGCGCGAGGCCGGCATCTTCCGCTGCGCACGAGGTTTGCCTGCATCGCTATGTGGTGTGCAGGTGAAGCGTGCGCGCTTCGAAACGCTGCGCGAGTTCGTCAGAGGGCAACGCCTTGCAGACGAGCCATCCCTGTATGTGGTCGCATCCCATCTCGGTGAGCAGGCTGCGTTGTGCTTCCGTTTCGACGCCCTCTGCAACCAGTTCGAGATCGAGCGTTTGTGCGAGCCCGACGACCGCGCTAACGATTGCCTGATCGTTCCGGGAGGTTAGCAGATTCTCGACAAAACTCCTGTCGATCTTGAGCTTGGCGAGAGGGAATCGTTGCAGGTAAGCCAGACTCGAATAGCCGGTGCCGAAATCGTCGACGGCAAAGCGGATACCCATCGCCGTCAGTTCTTCGAGCAAACCCTTGGCATGCGCCGGGTCGTGCATCAGCAGGCTTTCGGTGATCTCGAACACGAGGCGGCGCGGATCGATGCCCGTCAACTCGATCGCTTCGCGCACGCTGTCCTTGAAACGCGGGTCGCGGAACTGCTGCGGCGACACGTTGACGGCGACGTATTGCAACGAGATGCCCCGCGCGTCCCACTGGATCAACTGCATGCAGGCGACCTTCAACACCCAGTTGCCGAGGAAGTTGATCAGGCCGATCGATTCCGCGAGCGGAATGAACATCGAAGGGGGCACGAGGCCGTGCACGGGATGCGACCAGCGGATCAACGCTTCGACGCCGACCACGCCGTGCGTGCGGCTGCTCGTGATCGGCTGGAAGTGCAGCGAAAACTCGCCATTGCGCACGCCGTCGTAGAGATCGGCCTCCAGCTTCAGGCGCTCGGCGTCGGCGGGGTTGTCGTCCGGTACGTAGAAGGCGAGCGTGTTGCCGCCGGCCGCCTTCGCCTGCAGCAAGGCGTGGTCGGCCCAGCGCAGCAGGTGCGTGTCGTGGGCGGCGTCGTCGTTGGCGTGGCGCACGTCGGGGTAGAGCGCAATGCCGATGCTTGCCGACAGGTGCACCTGCTGGCCGTTGAAGACATACGGCTGCTGGATCGCGGTCAGCAGGCGGCGCGCCAGCGCTTCGGCTGCTGCTGCGGCGTCGGTGCGGCTCGCGGCAGGCTTCACGAGGATCGCGAATTCGTCGCTGGCGACACGCGCCACAGTCTCGTTCGGGCTCGTCATGTTCAATAGACGCCGCGCCGTGTCGCGCAACATCTCGTCGCCGGCATCGTAGCCGAGCGCGCGGTTCACGCGTTGATAGTCGTCGAGGTCGAGCAGCAGCAGCGCGGCCGGCGTGCCGTGGGCGTCGGCTTGTTGCTGCGCGTCGAGCAGCGCGGGGATCAGCGCCGGTTGATTGGCCAGGTTGGTCAGGCGGTCCAGATGCAGCGCCTGGGTCAGGCGTTCCTCGGTGGCGCGCCACGCGGACACGTCGAAGCCGGCGATCGCATAGCCTTCGACGCCGTCATGCATGCTGCGTACCACGCGCAATTCGACTGTGATCGGGTAGGTCAGTGACTTGATGAGGCCGAGTGTGGCCTTTTCGACGTTGCCTGTGGAGGTAGCGCGCGTCAGCAGCGCATCGAGGCGCGGCACGTCGGCAGGCGCCACGAGATCGTGCAGCGTGATGGTCTCGAGATACTCACGGTGATAACCGATGAAGCGCAGGCTCGCGTCGGAAACATAGAGGAAGCGCAGGCCCTCATCGATGTGCGCCAGAAGATCGACGGCGCCGACCACCTGTTCCAGTTGCGCAGCGCGGCTGACGCCGGCTTGCGGTTTGCCGTGTGCATGCCGGCCGAACGCACGAAACCGGTCGATGACCGTGCGCAAGGAGCCCCGGCGGGGCGCGGTGATCCTGTTCGCTTCCATGTTTGTCGCTGGCAACCTGTGTTCGTCTGCAGGCGGGGCGGCTTACTGCCCGCCGTATTCGGGCGGTTGAGAGGTATCAGGCCGCCCCATCAGAACAAGATAACGACCCGCGGCGGAAAATCTTTAGCGCCTGCTGCAAAAAACAAATGGTAAGGAAGCGGCGGCGTGGCCCGGCGGCGTCGCGAGGGCGATTCAGTTAAAGTGGACCGGCTTCGTTTCCGTTAATACGTCAAACCTGCTGTGCAGTGCCGGCGATGACGTCGCTGCGTAGCTTTCCGAACACTTGCACCGATGATCCATGTCTGAACGTCACTTTGTCAGGGCCACCCCCCGGCACATCGAGGTGCTTGAACAAGGTGCCGAAGACGCCGACCCGGCGTCCGGGGCACAGTACGTTTATCTGGGGCGCCAGCCGATTCTCGATCGCGACGGCGCGCTCAATGCTTACGAATTATTGTTTCGATCCGGCGCGCATAACTATGCCGAGGTCAGCGACGACGCCCAGGCGACGGCGCAGGTCGTGGCTCGTGCGATCGGCGGGATCGGCGTGGCGGCCGTGCTGGGCCAGCACCGCGGCTTCGTCAATATCGACCGCGCGCTGCTCTTTAACGACATCGTCCATCTGATGCCGCCCGAGCGCTTCGTGCTCGAGATTCTCGAAACCGTCAAGTTCGATGCGCATCTGGCCCGCCGGCTGACCGAATTGCGCCGCGCCGGCTTCCAGGTGGCGCTCGACGACGTCAGCGAACTGTCGGATGAGCTGCTCGCCGCGCTGCCGCACGCCGATATCGTCAAGATCGACTTCCTGCAGACCGAGCGGTCAGTGCTTGCCAAACTGGCGTCGACGGTCCGCAGCCATGGCAAGACACTGATCGCGGAGAAGGTCGAGACGCGCGAAGACTTTATGCTTGGTCGCGATCTCGGCTTCGACCTGTTCCAGGGATACTTCTTCGCGCGGCCGCAGGTGCTGGCCGCGCCGCGCAACCGCTCGCCGCGCCCCGGTTTGCTGCGTTTGCTGGCGCTGTTGTCGCGCGATGCCGGGATTGTCGAACTCGAAGCGGAACTCAAGCTGAATCCGAGCGTGGTGGTGCAACTGCTGCGCCTCGTCAATTCGAGCGCGTTCGGGCTGGGGCGCAATATTGCCTCGCTGCGTGAGGCCATCATCGCCACCGGCACGCGGCAGATTGCGCGCTGGGCGCAACTACTGCTGTACGCGGACAGCGGCGATCTGCCGTGGCGCGCCGATCCGCTTGTGCAACTGGCCGGCACGCGCTCGCGCTTCATGGAGTTGGCGGCAGGCTGGCTGCGTCCGTCCGATGACGATTTTGCCGACGCCGCTTTCATGACCGGAATTTTCTCTCTGGTCCATGTGGTGCTCGGCAGCACGCCGGCGGCTGTCCTCGAGAAGCTCGGCCTTGCCCCGCAGATTCGTGAAGCGATCGTCACGCGCGGCGGCGCGCTCGGCACCTTGTTGCGGATTGCCGAAGCGGCCGGCGAGGGCACCGATGCCGCTTTGATCGCAGCCGGACCCGATGCGCCGCCCGGCTTCGCGGCGCTTACGCCCGAGGTGCTGGCGGAGCTGAACCTGTCCGCTGCGGCGTGGTTCGGCGCGCATGTCGAAGAAGCTGCCTGATGCATCCGTCGAGCAGGTTCTGACGTACCTTGTCTGTACGTGTTTCAATAGCGTATTGAGGTTGCCGAGGTTCGGCTGAACGCCGTGACCTTCGGCTTATTGCACTGACTGCGTGCATTAACGTTTCGAGGGGACTGCAGATGAAGAGAAAACTCATTCCGATGACGCTGGCGGCTGTCTTGTCGGTGGGATTCGCGATGCATTCGCTGACGGCTTCAGCCACGCTCAAGCCGGGTGATGCCGCGCCGCCGTTTACCGCCCAGGCTTCACTGGGCGGCAAGACCTACGCGTATTCGCTTGCCGACGAATTGAAGAAAGGGCCGGTGGTGGTGTATTTCTATCCGGCGGCTTTCACGCAGGGCTGCACGATCGAAGCCCACGAGTTTGCCGAAGCTGTCGACGAGTACAAGAAATATGGCGCGACGGTGATTGGCGTATCGCACGACAACATCGACACCTTGACGAAGTTTTCGGTGAGCGAATGCCGCAGCAAATTCCCGGTGGCGGCCGATGCCGATTCGAAGGTGATCGGCGCTTATGATGCTGGCATGCCGATGCATAGTTCGATGGCCAATCGTGTGTCGTATGTGATTGCGCCGGACGGCAAGATTATTTACGAGTACACGAGTCTGTCGCCGGAGAAGCACGTCGAGAATACGCTGAAGGCGGTGAAGGATTGGGCGGCGACGCATAAGCAGCCATAACGGTTGGGCTTTGCGCGGCGGCGCGTTTTTCGCAATGTTTTTTTGCCATGAGGTTCGGGCGTTGCTCGTGCTAGCCTGAGTTTTTTTGCCGGGTGAGCTTGCGATGCCGATTATTGTTGCACTCATTGCGCTGATCGCGCTGGTGTATGGCGCTGTGCGGGCGTTTTATGCCTTGCAGGCGGCTTTTGGTTTGGCTGTTGCTGTTGGGGTTGCTGTTTTTGTTGGTTTGCTTTTGGTTGCTGCGGTTGTTTATTGGTGGCGGCGTCGGAGGGAGGTCGCTTCTAATGTTCGCGATGGTGATTGGACTCACGAACTTACAGGAACCTGGGGTTCGGTACGGCTTGCTGCTGGTAAGCGGTTCTGTGAGGTTCGCCTTGGCGGCGAGCTGGGGGCTTATATTTTTGCTGATCTGCTTGGGGCTGAGGTGCAGAGCCATGATGCTCAGTGGCAGGTCGCTTTGATGGTCAAAGACGCTAAGCATCAGGTTTGGGTTTTGCCCATGCTGGGCGAGCGGCAGGCTAAGCAGTGGCGGCGGATTTTTTTGCTTGCTGTTGGGCAGAGGCTTTAGATGTTTTTTTGCCTTTTGCGGCGGCATTGTCAGTGTTCTTGGGGCGTTGGCCTTTCCTTGAATTGTTAGTGGTCTATTGGCGTTGCCCCTGTGCGGGGCGGCACCTACTTCTCTTTGCCGGCTGTGTATAGACCGGAGACATAGCTGACAGGTGTGCGGGGACATGGTTGACACTTCCGGGTATTAAAACGCCCGGTCCCGACCATGCCCTGGAACGC
>NZ_JBNPVS010000052.1:0-69337 GCF_050434225.1 Paraburkholderia sp. GAS32
TGGTTACCAAGGCGGTTTCGGTGACGGCGGCTTAAAACGCCGAAGGCCGTCATCAGGCTTTCAGGGCGAGGTTTCTGACTTCGCCCGCCTGATTGGTTGCTGTACCAGCTCCGCGAGCGCTCGTTCGCGGACTTTTATTTGCAACTCGTCCGCTGCCGGATAGCCGCGTCCAGGATGCCGGGCGCGGCGCGGTGCTCGTTAGCATTGTTGCGACTCAACAACATCGCAAAAATTGTGCGACCGACGGTGTGATTCGCATTCTGGCGCTCATTTATAATCTTCAAGTGCTCGCCTAAATGCTTGGTTTACGTAGCAACAGCCTCAACGTGCGGCGAGACGCATCACGACATTTCTTTCCCTCGTTCATAAGTGAAGTTCTAGCGCTGCGGCTCGGCAATTATGGTGGCTATGTCGGGATTCTGTCCGCGCGGGTCTGCGCCCGATGAACACCGGACTAATCTCCAATGAAGTGGCGCCTTTCGGCGGGGTCAAGCAATCCGGTGTGGGCCGCGAAGGCTCGCATTTCGGGATCGACGAATATCTGGTGATCAGGTACACCTGTATGGCAGGCATCTAGTCCTCCAACCTACCCTTGCCCACCACTACAAGCCCGGAGCCGAGCATGCAGATCGACGGCAACACCCATCTTGTCGGCCTCATCGCCCACCCCGTCTCGCATGTGCGCACACCGCAGTTCTTCAACGCCTCAGCAGCAAAGCAAGGCCTGAATGCCGTCTGCGTGCCATTTCACGTCAAGCCGCCCCAACTGAAGGCATGGCTCAATGGTGTATCTACGCTACAAAACCTGCGTGGCCTCATCGTCACCATTCCGCACAAGGAGGCCGTGGCAGCCGCCTGCCACAAGCTTACCGACGCAGCCCATCTGATCGGGTCCGTCAATGCCATGCGCTTCGATCATGCCAAGGGTTGGTGGGTAGGGGCCAATTTCGATGGCGACGGCTTTATAGCCGGCTTGCAGGACCGGGGTCATTCGCTGGTGGGCAAACATGTACTGCAGATCGGCGCCGGGGGCGCCGGCAAGGCGATGGCCCATGCGATCGCCGCCGAACGCCCTGCTGAATTCGTCGTTTTTAACCGCTCGCCAGACAGGGCCGCGGAGCTCGTCGACACGCTGACGAGCGCATTTCCGACGACTCCCATACGCATGGGAGACGACAACCCTGAAGGCTTCGATGTTGTTGTCAACGCGACATCGCTTGGCCTGCGTGACACAGACGCCCTGCTCTTATCGCAAGATGGATTGCGCCCGGGCATGCTCGTTTGCGAGGCAGTCATCCGCGATGGCGACACCCCCCCTGCTCAAGGCGGCGAGCGAACGCGGCTGCGGTATCCATCACGGACAATGGATGTTGTACGGGCAGATCGTAAAAATCGCTCGTTTTCTGGATATTCCTCTGGCCCCCGAGTTCGTCGATCATATTCTTGGACCACCCGACTAGTGGTGAGTTGGAGAATAAACTTACGACGATTGGAGTTGATGCCGCCAAAACGGCGGGGCGTCACCGGCCACGGCTGCGTAGAGGTGGTCTGATCGACAGATCTTTATAAGCTTTCTCAAGAAGGACAAGTAAAGGTCACGTGCCAACCTCCGACGCGATCCGGGCTGCCTCCCGCTCATTAGCCCAAGGCCAGAGTTCACTTGGCCAAAGCGGTTTGGCGAACAGAAAGCCCTGCAGTTCATCACAGCCGATTCGACGCAAAATCTGGGCCTCGCGTTCACTTTCCACGCCTTCCGCAACGACTGGTAGACCAAACTCATGACCTAGCTCAACGATGGCCTTCACGATCGCAAGATCAGTCGGCTCATCAAGCATAGTCTGTACGAATGTCCGGTCGATCTTCAAGCGATCAAGCGAAAAGCGGTTCAGATAACTGAGACTCGAATAGCCGGTACCAAAATCGTCGAGCGATAGCTTAATGCCCAGTGCGCGGATTTCGTTGATTGCACCGAGGGAGTTTTCCGCGTCGTCCATCAGCGCGGTTTCAGTGATTTCAAGCTCGAGTCTGTCTGCTGGAATCTGACGCGTGACTAGACTATGGCGCAGCGTCGCTATAAACCCCGGGTCACTCAGCTGAACAGCCGACAGGTTAATGGACATCCGGATGTCCGGTAGATTGAGCTCACGCCACTGCGCCATCTGGCGGCATGCTTCGTCGATTACCCAGGCGCCGATCGGAACGATGAGACGGGTTTCCTCGGCAATCGGGATGAACTGCGACGGCGCAATTTCACCCAGTTCCGAGCTGTTCCATCGTAGTAATCCTTCGACAGCAACCATTGAACCTGTGCGTGCGTCTATACAAGGCTGGAACGCGAGTCGCAGTTCCTGTCGCTCAATCGCTGTACGCAGACAGACTTCCAATGCAAGACGACGGCGTGCTCGTTCGGCCATGTCCGGAGAAAAGAATTTGACCACATTGCGTCCGGCTGCCTTTGCTTGATACATAGCAGCGTCCGCATTTTGCATCAGCGTGTCAATGTCACGTCCGTCATCCGGATACAACGCCACACCGACGCTGCATGAAACATGTAGCGTAACGCCGCCAATCTCGTACGGTTCACGTACAAGCGGAACCAGCCGCTCCTCGACCGTGTGTGCGATATCCTCAATATGGGTAAGTCCGTTCAGGATTACCGTGAACTCGTCACCACCCAAGCGGCTAACGGTGTCGTTGTGACGCACCGCCTGCAGCAAACGTCGTGACACCGACTTCAGCAGACCGTCTCCGATATGATGGCCAAGCGAATCGTTGATGTTCTTGAAGTGGTCCAGATCGATGAACAGTACTGCGACCCGCTGCCCAGTACGTTTCGCGCTATCCAGTTCGACCCGCAGACGCTCGGCAAAGAGCGCCCTATTCGGTAACTCAGTGAGAACGTCGTGTTCGGCGAGGAACTTTATGCGCGCTTCGTCTTTCTTCCTGTCAGTGATATCGATCAATGTGCAGATGTAGTGAGAAGTGCTCCCGCGCTTGTCGCGGACCGCACTGACCATAAGCCACGCTGGATAGTCGCCGCCTTGACGACGGCGCACATGGGCTTCGCCGTGCCACGTACTCAAACGATCGACCAGCGTAGTAATGCTCCCGATCGCACCGTCGCCAACGCTACCTCCTACGATGAACGCAGGGAGCTTACCCACGACGTCGTCGGCGCCGTAGCCCGTATCGCGATAGAATGACGCATTGGCCGTCAGCAGTTGGCGATCGTGGTCCAGTATCACAATGGCTTCATGCGACGCTTCAAAAACCTTGCCCCACAGCTTGAGTCGCTGCTCCATCATCTTGATCTGGTTGATCGGAGTAAACGCGGTGAGCACAGCATCCCGCCCCTGGAAATGCACGCGTCGCGCTGACAGCGTCGCCCACATATGTACTGCAGAGGCCTCCCAGTGCACTTCGAACTCGTCGACAGCCCCCTGATCCGAAAGTTGCTGGAAAAACTTCGCGCGGACTGCGGAATCCAGCGCGACGGCCCAAGGATCCGCCGTGCAGCCATTCAACCAGTGAAGCGCCGGCTGGTTGGCATGCAGTACTTCGTGACCGGGAATTGCAGTGACCATCATTGGCACCGGCGTTGCTTCAACAAGCGCGTACTGCGCTGCCGAGGCGCGCGCCGTCGCGGCCAGCTCCTTCTGCACATCGCGTTCGCGGTCCAGTTGCTCCAGCATTTCGTTAAAGCCGGTCACCAGTTGGCCAATCTCGTCCTGGCTATGCCAGCTTGCGCGTAGTGAATGGTCGCTTGTACGGCGCACCGTATCCATCACACGGGCAAGCTGCCGCAACGGATGCGAGATCTGCCGGGCGACGAAATACACCATGCTGAGAATTGCGCCAAGAAGGAATAGCGCGGTACCGATATGCAGCCATAACCGGGAAAACAACGCCTGCACTCGAGAATGTAACAGGCCGTCCAGTTGAACCCCTGTGTCGCTCCACACCTTCTGCACCCGAGCAACGAGTCTTTGCTGCGCCGCGTCTGCCGCCTCGAGCGTGGCTGGATCGGAGCCGTCACCGTCGACCACTGCCTGCGCCGCTCTTCGATAAGACTCGATTGCAGAGCGCATTGCCGCGACGGATAGCCCGAGCGACACGTCGAGACTGTGGTTTGCCGAAGTCGCTTCGGAATAGTCACTCTGCAGCCCCTGAAGAACCGAGTCGAGTTGCCCCTCAAGCACCAGGTGCCGAGCGCGCATTTCATCTCGCGACATTGGACCGAGTGGCCTGCTGCGCAACTGCTTGCCCATTCCGTTGACTGAGTCCAGCAACGCGGGATAGCGCAGAATCGACAATGACACCAAGTAATAGCTATCGAGATCAGTGTCGAGAATCAGATTAGAATGGTTGCCGACTCGCGTGACTAGTTCGCGGCAGGCTTCAAGGGCATCGGTCACTGTAGTAGGTGTGGGGTTCGCTTGCCTGGCGAGAACTATGAGCGCTGCGCGCACCCGCGCATTGATCGTCGCACTTTGCATCTTCGTGCCATAGCGCCGTTCGGCATCACCGAGACGAGCTACCGTTCCCTGGAGATCGGCAGATGAAGGGTTCTGCCCCGCGCCGACTAGCGCGACCTCCACCAGCGCCTCGCTTACAGCCTTGACGTAGGTATTCCCTACGATTTCCTTATTCGAGAAATCGATAGCGATGTATTGTTCGCGAATCAAAATGCTGCTTATGTAAAGGACTGCACTCAGATCGAGCAGATAGATGAGCAACAGTTTGCGGCCAACTCGCAAGCGCGCGAGCGAGCGGACGAAAATATTTTGCTTCATAGGATGTCCGACTTCGCTGCCGAGGTGCTTGCGAGCTTGCCACACGTATAAACTCCTCGTGAGCCGCAAGATCTGCTCACACGCGGTCCTTCATCTAACGCATGGTAATGCACCAAATTTTCCACAAGGTACTCCAAAGAACAACGCGGAGACGAGATACGGCCGCAGAACTCGTAAAGACTGTAGGGTCTAAGGGAATATCGGCGCAAATATCGATTAGTTTAGAAGTTAACTAACATTCTCCGTGCGAGTGCAATATCGCTCCATCTAGTGCGTAAACGCTCTCAAAAGGGACGGACAATGCCCCATTTTGGCGAACTATGACACGTATAACAACTCGTGTTCGGCGAGTATGATCAGGATGCCGAAAAACCTGACGCCCGGAAATTCAATGAAGCCGTCCAGGCCCGCCGACAAGAGCTGATACTGCCGGCCACCTATCGCCCTCTTCTACCTTCGGATGGCCACATCACGCACATCGATTTTGCGTGCCTCCTCAGAGAAAGCGAGTCGGCGAACCTTCACTACTCCAGCGGACCGACTTCGACAGCACCCGATAGCATCTACGATGTCGCCTTCAAGCTTTCAGTCCTTCATCTTGTTTAGAGCATGATGCGGACCGCCTTATTGCAGTAGAACCCAATGCGCGTTCTCACGAACAAGTCGCGCATTCCGCATAGTACCGGTTCGGTGCGGGAAAGACTCCAGTCGCCATTTCGACCAGGAATAGACCATCGTATCGCGACGCCTCGCTCAGCACGTCTTCAAGATCATCAAGGCGCTCGACCACGCGCGCCGCCACACCGAGCGACATTGCAAAAGCCGCCCAGTCATGAAGCGGCAGCTTGCTGAATTGCTCCGAAATGGAGCCGATGCTGATCGCGTCGATATGGATCGCACCATGCGTGGAATTGTTCAACACGATGTAAATTATCTTGATCCGATAGCGGGCCGCGGCCATTCCGTGAATCAGCATGCATCCGTCACCGGTCACTACCACACACGGCCGCTCCGGGGCCGCGAGCTTAACGCCGATGCCGGCGGCGATTGCCCAACCCATCGGCGCGAGGGAACTGGATGAAAAGTAGTTTCCGATACCCGACGAAAGCCAGTAATGCGCCATGAAGATCCGGTGGGCGCCGGAATCCACGACGACGTTGCTATCCTTCGGCAGGAGTTGGCACAAGCGCTTGACCACGTCTCCCGGATGAAGCGATAGATCGTCGCCCGAACTCCGAACACCGATTTGCTCGAATCGATGGTCGTACAATGGTGTTTGATTGACCTCCGCAACCCAAGCTCTTCTCATTTCCAGTACAGGTAAAAAGTCTGCAGCCCCGTTCGTTTCGCGCTGGGACGGAAAACCGAATGTAGCGCCAATTCCGGACAAAATCCTTCCGTGCGCGATATGCCCCATCGTAGGCGCGTCGAAAGTATCGTCGAAGATGATCAGTTCCTTTCCTGCCGTTAGCTTCTTATTCCAATTCATACTGTCGCGTTGATTCAGGTCGCTGCCAAATACGACCAACGCGTCTAGTTCGTCTGAGTTGATTACGCGAGCGGCCCGCGAGTGGCTCGAGAATCCGTAAACGCCGAGCGAAAGGATATGATCCTCAGGAAACGCACCCTTTCCAGATAATGTGGTCGCGACAGGAGCAGATACCGGTCGCACAAGGCGTCCAATGCCGGGCAATCCGCGGGGACCTCGTATGCGTTGAACTCAACATGATCGTACGGTTTCCGTGCGATGTCATGACCGGGCATATCTTCCTGCTGTTGAACGTCAAGAGGAATGCTCATGAAAGACTGTGCCCGACGTATCCAGTTCAACCCTTCCGTCGCACGGCGCATTTCGGCTTGAAGATTCTCCCTGTGTTTTGGTTCCACGACATCTTCCACCAGTGCCTTCACCACACCACTTTCGAATATACCGCCCAGCGTACCGTCCTAGAACGCGCCTTTGCCCTCTACGTGCGACGGGACGCCTCCGGAAATATAGAGCATGGGTAGCCGCGACGGCAGCACGAAAATCACCGAGGTATATAGACCGAGAGTCTGCCTGTATCTGCGGCAGCTGCTGACGCCCGACAACCAGGTGTCGCGGAGCCTATTGACGTGCGTGTCTTGCACTTAGTTCGAACCGGTTGAACGCACCCCGTCCGCTCAACAGAGCTGATTCATAAAATGCAGACAGTCGGAGGAACGCGCAATCCTACGACGTCTCACGCTATCGAGAAAACATTCGGCATGAGACCGACCAATGTATATCGGCACATAGTACGTTTTAGTTTATTGCGAAATTCGCAATATATTTTCTCTCGACAATATCTAATTTTTCGTTAAGTTTGCGCCCGGGCCGGTCGTTCCTAGGCACTCCCTGATTCACGTCTTGCGCTGACTTTAGTGATGGGAGATTTCTCGTGGCGCGCCTCGGCGCCCTTGCCGGGCCATTCGCCGTAAAAGCTGTCGCGGAAATGGCCCCTTACAACAGCCTGCTAGGCAGGCTCGCGACGAAAGACGACCATTTTCGCCTCGGTTTTCTGTACTAGTTCACCGTGTTGATTGCGCGTGTCAAATTGCATCGTGACGATACCCATGTCCGGTTTGGAGCGAGAGGGCTTTATGGCGACGATTCTGACTTCCACACGAACTTCGTCGTCAGGTCGAGTGGGTTTTGGAAAGCTGATCTCCATTCCCGCTCCGATCAGTCCATTCGCGATAGGCAGGCTGCCGACGAGCAGCTTCATCGTAATGGCCGCGGTGTGCCAGCCACTTGCTGCCAATCCGGCAAAAAAAGTATGTGCGGCCGCTTCCTCGTCGAGGTGGAAAGGCTGAGGGTCATACTGCCGGGCGAAGCTTTTGATTTCATCAACGCTTACGCGATACTTGCCGCTCGTAAACAGGTCCCCGACAGAGAGATCCTCCAGATAGAGAGGAGATGTGGAATGCGAAGTCATAGACGGTCCTACATAACTTTGAAGGTAATATTTTGTATAGCGGTTCGCGATGGCGGATGACAAACGTCATACACTTACTCCGAACTGTGCCGCGAAGCACGGCTAGTGCTTCACCAAGCCTTTACCCTTGAATCCGAGTATGTCCAAGGCATCTTCGGGAGTCGTGGTCTCAATCGAATATTCGCAGCGCAGGAGGACGCTTCGGCTGAACTCCAAACCGCCCTCACCGCATATGTAGATTCGAACAACGACGGCGCGTGCTTCAGGCGTTCTCTTTCTCGCCTGCTACATCCGGAGCGAAGCAGACGAGACGGCGAACGATCCGGCGAACGGGTGCTAGAGCATTTCCAGCGCCAATGCGATGCCTTGTCCCCCACCGATGCAAAGCGAGACGATGCCTCGGCGCAGACCATCACGACGCATCGAGTGCAACAGACGTACAGTCAGGATCGCACCAGTCGCACCGATGGGATGACCGTGTGCAACCGCGCCACCTTCGATATTCAGCACGTCTCGCGGGATTTCGAGCGATTTCGCGACGGCGAGCGGCACCGCCGCAAACGCCTCGTTGATTTCGAATCGCTCGACATCAGGCAGCGTCCAATTTGCACGCTCCAAGGCGATCCGAATGGCTGGCACCGGTCCGAGACCAAACATTCCCGGCTCGACCGCGGCGACACCATAGGCGACAAGCCGTGCAACCGGCTCGAGACCATTCGCATCGGCAAATGCCCGGCTCGCGACGGCTACGGCGGCAGCGCCGCTGTTAAGGCCCGGCGAATTGCCAGCTGTAATGTGTCCGTCAGGCCGGAACGCGGGCCTGAGCGCAGCAAGCCCCTCCATAGTCGTGTCGGGCCGTGGCGCCTCATCAACGTCGAAAGGCACAACATCCTTCTTCTGCCGAAGCATCACGGTGACGATTTCGTCCTTGAATTTACCGTTCCGTTGAGCGTTAACAAAGCGCTGCTGAGACTCAACCGAAAACGCGTCCAGCTCGTTCCTGCCGAGTCCGAACATACTGACCAGATCTTCTGTATGCCACCCCGAATGCATGCCGGAGAACGCATCGTCAAGACCATCGCGTAGCATGCTGTCGTGAATCTCCGCAGCTCCCATCCGATAACCCCAGCGGCCGCCATCAAGGAGATAAGGGGCCCGCTCCATGTTTTCCATGCCACCGGCAATCAACAGATCGCCGTCGCCCATGGCGATCTGTTGCGCGGCGCTGACAATGGCCTGTGCTCCCGAGCCACACACCCTGTTCACCGTCATGGCGGGAACGGAGACAGGCACGCCGGCGCCGATTGATGCCTGGCGCGCAGGATTCATGCCGGTTCCGGCCTGGACGACGTTGCCCATGATCACGGCCGCGATCCGCTCAGGACTAATGCAAGACCTGTTCACAACCTCCCGAACAACAGTCGCGCCGAGCTCTGTAGCCGGGATACTCTTAAGCGCTCCGTTGAAAGCGCCTATAGCAGTTCGTACCGGACTGCATAAAAGGATATCTTGATTTTTCACCTTCTTTCTCCGTTGTCGCACCCGCCTCACTCTCGCGGTATCGTTCGGCTCCCGGTTGGGAAAATGCATCCGATCCATCTATTCAAGCAGTCCTTTGAGAAAACCATGCGCGTCCGGACTGGAATCGCGCCCTGAGTACCCGAAGGCCTGTCGTTCGATCCACCACAACGTCTGCGCCCGTGACGTATGAATTGGCTCGCCTGCGAGCTTGATGCAGCGGGTCCAAAACTCGCTGGCTTACGCGTGCCGAAGCTTGCGCCTCAGAACCTTTCCTACTGCCGATGTCGGAAGCATTTCGACAAACGTGACCGACTTCGGCACCTTGTAGGCTGCAAGTTCACGCCGACAGTATTCGATGATCTGCTCCTCCGCCAGGGTAACGCCGGGTTCTCTCACAACAAAGAGCCGCAGCGCTTCCCCGGTCCTCTCGTCCGGCTCGCCGACGCATGCACATACGGACACGCCCGCGCAAGCGGCTGCAACAGCCTCGACTTCGTTCGGATAGACGTTGAATCCGGAGACGATGATCATGTCCTTGAGTCGATCGACGATCTTGAGAAATCCCTTCTCGTCGAACATACCGACGTCTCCGGTGCGGAAATAGCCATCGGCTGTGAAGGCCGCTCGGGTCGCTTCCGGCTGATTCCAATATCCAGGCATTACTTGGGGTCCCTTCGCGCAAATCTCCCCCGTTTCACCGGGCGTCGTCGACCAGCCGTTGGCAGTCAGCAGCCGGATATCGGTGGACGGCAGTGGCAGGCCCGCGGTTCCGCTAAACGCCGGAATGTATTCCGGATTAAACGTCAGGGCCGGGCTGGTTTCCGACAATCCGTAGCCTTCGTGAATGAAGACGCCTGTGACTTCCTGCCAACGAGCCGATGTAGCGGGGACGATCGCCGCGCCGCCGCCGCCCGCGAGACGCAGGTTCGAGAAATCCACGTCTTTCAGACCAGGATGCATCGCAAGGGCTGCATAGAGCGTGTTGACGCCCATGAAGCAGGTCGGCCTGGACAACCGCAGGGTCTCGACAAGTGCACCTGTATCGCGCGGATTGACGACCAGCCAATTGTCTGCTCCGATCGAGAAATAGGTGATGAAGTTAAACATCAGCGCATAGATATGATAGAGCGGCAACACCGTGACGATCACTTCTCTCCCAGGCCGCGTGGAGGTCGGCATGAACGCCTTGAACTGCTCGGCATTCGCCACGAGGTTGCGATGCGTAAGCGCGGCCCCTTTGGAGAGCCCTGTCGTTCCCCCCGTGTATTGCAGCAACAGCAAATCATCGCCAGTCAGGTCGACCGGTTCGAGCGGCAGCCCGGCACCCGCCGCGAGCGCTTCGCGAAACGAGACGGTCACGCGCAGTCGGGAATCGACTGGGGGGGTGGGTAGGTCGCTCTGCGTACCGTCCCCCGGGCCAATCGTTACGATGTGCCTAAGCGCGACTTTCTCCGCGACATCGGCAACAACCCCCGTGCTTCCGGTATACGCGACGATGACGTCGACGCCCGCGTCCCTGAGCTGATGCTCTAGTTCACGGGGCGTATACAGCGGATTGATATTCACCTGTACCGCGCCCACACGAATGATACCGAGAAAGGAAATCGGAAACGCGAGCAGATTCGGCATCATCACTGCGACCCGATCACCTTTTTCGATCCCGACCACGTTCTGCAGAAAGGCGGCGAAGTCACGCGACAACCGATCGACATCCGCATAAGTCAGCGTATGACCAAAAGCGCGGAAAGCAGGGCGATCTGCGAACACGTGCATCGCGTGCTCAAGCATGTGCGTGACCGAGCGATACGTGTCGGCGTCGATCTCCGATGGAATATTGCCGTAGCTGGCTATCCAAGGTCTTGCGTCCAAATGTCTCTGCCCAATGTTGTCCATTCTGATTCCTGTCTTCGCGAAACATACCGGAGTCAACGTCGGTATACGTCACGCGTTTTAGCGAGCGAATATCGGCCTGCGAACCATTACACGCCATCGTCAACCGCGGATACACGGGTGCGGCGGTCGACGGGGCGATGATCAAACCGCGAAGTGCAGTTATGCCGACAATCCGTCACACGAATCCTGAGGGAAGCTGCGGCTTCTGTGTGTCTTCATGCCCGCTGCCTTGCTCAACTGCTGCATTCCTTCTCTTGGTTGCGATGCGCCTGTCGATAAACAGGTCAAGTCCTGTCGCAATATGAACTCCTACGATCCGGACGCTGAGCTTCGCGCCGCGGCTACTGCGTAACGCTCACGCAGCTCGCGCTTCAAGACCTTTCCGGCCGAACTTCTGGGTAGTACCTCGACGAACTCGATCGTCTTCGGGACTTTGAATCCGCCCAGAAACTGCCGGACGTGTGTGAAGATTGCCTGGGGATCGGGCGTGATGTTCAATTTCAGAACAATCAGCGCTTTGACCGATTCGCCCCAGTGCTCGTCAGGTACGCCTATTACCGCCGCCTCGGCCACATCGGGATGTCCGTACAGGACGTTCTCGACTTCCGCCGGATAGATGTTTTCACCCCCTGATATGATCATGTCTTTTACGCGATCAGTGATATAAAGATACCCCTCGCTGTCCACGTAACCTGCATCCCCGGTATAGAGCCATCCATTTTTCAAGGACTTCGCGCTTTCGTCGGCGCGATTCCAATAACCCTTCATATTGGTTCTGGTTCTGCAGATGATTTCACCGACCTGCCCAATAGGAAGGTCAGAATCGGCCGGGTCGACGATGCGAATTTCGACCCCGTCGAGCGGCGTTCCGCAGGACTTCAACAGGACCGACTCAGACACCTCCGATTCGGGGAGAACCGCCGTGATCGTACCGGTGGTTTCGGTCATTCCGTACGCGTGGATAAAGCGTGTATCTTTGAACGGAATTGCAGCGGCCTTGAGTAGCTCGATCGGCATGGGGGACGCGCCGTAGACAACGCCTTCGAGCGTGGAAAGGTCGAAGTTGCAGTTCCTGGATTCGACCACAAGGGCCTGCAACATCGTAGGAACGAGGAAAGATACATGAATGCGTTCCCGTTCGATGACTTCCAAGATCCGGCGCGGGTCGAAATCACGAAGTGCGACGATCTTCATCCCTGCGCGCAAGGCCATCAACGCAAACTGAATACCAGTGACGTGAAACAGTGGAGTGATCAGCAGCGCATTCTTCTCATATAAACAGTTCCCGTATACTTTGAGGAGTCTCGAAGTCGCTGTAACGAAACTGCTGTCCGTAAGCTGAACTCCCTTCGGAGATCCAGTGGTGCCGCTGGTGTAGAGCTGGACAAACGTCTCATCGGTGCCGGTGCTCCTCTCGGGGACGATGCCGGATTGAACGTCGCGCCATTCGTCATATTCGTTATCGAGGACGATTATTCTACGAACGGAACCGATTTGGTCGAGAATGCTCCTTATGGCCTCGAGAGCATTTTCACCAACGAATAGGACCTCGGCCCCTGAATCATTGAGTATGAATGCAATTTCGGCCGCTGCGAGTCGTGAATTGATTGGAACCACGACTGTTTCGGCCTTAAGAGCCCCGACAATAACCTCGATATAACGGTTGTTGTTCTTGTCCAGAACGGCCACGCGTGTCCCTGGGCGCGTTTGGCGCCGTAGCCCGTTTGCAACCCGGTTCGAGGCTTCCTCAAGCTGCCGAAAGCTTGTTTGCCGCCCTTCGAAATCCAGCGCAATGCGGTCCGGACTACGGTCCGCATGAAGCCTTGTAAAATCGGCGACGGAAGCGATCGTCGAGAATTCATTAGCCATTTTCTTACCTCGGTACTCCTCTCAGTCGTGGAGGAGTGTGTTCGTACTTTCACGACCGGAGATAAACCCTGCTCCGCGGGAAAGCGCAGAGACCGTTTTAATGGTGTTTATTCAGTCGTGAGCGACAGCTCCGTCTCACTGTTGAGAAATTTCGGTGTCGCCACACTCGAAGTGCTCCCGAGTGTGACGACCGTCCCCTGGTCGAATCTCATGCGAAGGACGTTTTGCCTACCTACGTCCATATTGCGCAACCCGACGGCGTATCGATGTAAAAGTCTAAGCGTCGACTCGAACCATCGGACGGAATCCACCGGGAAGATCACGCCATCTTACCTAGCAACCCCGAAATTCTGCCTGCCGACGCTGGATGAATGAAAGGATTCCTTCCTTAACGTCTTCCGATTCAAGAACCCGGTTTGCCATCTCCGGAAGGAACGCTAGCGCCGCTTTTTCACCACCTTCGACGTACTTCAGCGCGGCTTCCTTTGTGGCCTGAATGCCGATGGGAGCGTTCTTCGCGATCAACTGCGCGATTTCCATCGCGCGCTCGATCTGCTGCCCAACGGGAACAACCTCCTGTGCGAATCCGATTTTGTGGGCTCTCTCGGCGTTAAACACATCGCAGAGAAACAGGTGGTACATTGCGTCGCCCCACCCCGTACGCGACAGATACCGAAAGTGGGCGCCGCCAAGCGGCGCCAGGCCGCGCGCAGATTCCATTTGACAGAATCGAGAATCGTCAGCGGCGACGACAATGTCTCCCGCCAGCATGAGTTCGAGACCGATCGCGTACACCAACCCCTGCACAGCTGTAACAACCGGTTTGCTGCACCGACTTTCGAGGCCCAATACATCGATCTTCCCTTCCTTTGGTGCCCAGGTCCCCGTCCGTTTTGCGTTCTGGTCAAAAAACTTCGGCAAATCGAGACCTGCCGTGAAATCGCGCCCTTCCGCACATAAAACGCCTACCCAATAGTCATCAGTCTCGTCGAGTACTGTCATCGCCTCGTGAAGTTTCTCCATCATCTCCGGATTGATCGAATTCCTTTTGGAGGCGTTATCGATGATGATCTTGAACACATGTCCGTGCACTTCGGTTCGGATAGTGCCGATGGCAGCCGTTGCTTCAGTCATTTCTTTCTCCGCTTCTTAAGTCGAGCTCACGATTCGGGACCTCGATGCGATTGCAATTTCATCAGACGACGTCCGGTGATCGGTTTGTGTCGTCTTCAGTTCGGGTCGGAGCACGCGGGACGGGCGCCCCTTGAGGTTGCGATAGTCATGGAAAAGGATCCACAGGGATCCTCTATTCACACCCCTATCTTGTATTCTCGATGAAACTATGGATCACTTCGACAAGTTGATTCGGCTTGTCTTCCTGAAGGAAGTGCCCCGCACCGCTGATCGTGACGTGAGGCTGGCCGCTAGCGCCGGGGATGAGTTCCCGGAAGATCATCTCGCCGCCTTCCATGATGGGATCCCTGTCACTGAAGGTAGTGAGGAATGGCTTCTCGAACGTCTTGAGAATCTCCCATGCCGCCTTGTTTTCCGCGACCGAAGGATGTTCGGGTGTGATGGGAACGAGTTCCGGGAATCTCCGCGCCCCGGCCTTATAAGTCTCGTCGGGGAAAGGCGCGTCATAAGCAGCAATCTCCTCGGCCGTCAGACCACGGACAGTCCCACTGCTAACGATATTCCCTACTTTTAGCGTTGGCGTCGACCGGCTGAACTCCAGCCAACGTCTGAACGCTTCGTTGGATCCCGTTCCGATCGGCAGGCTAGTGTTACCCATCACGACCCGAGAAAATCGATCGGGAAATCTCGCCAGCAGTCGCAGACCGATCAAGCCTCCCCAATCCTGGGCGAACATGGTAGCTTCGCGAAAGTCGTTCGCGTCTAGCCATTTGCTCATCCAATCGACATGACGTTCGAATGTATAGTCCGATTGCTCGACTGGCTTGTCGGACTTTCCAAATCCAACCAGGTCCGGAGCGACGACTCTGTGCCCACGTTTAACCAGTCCGTCGATCATATGACGATAGAGGAAGGACCACGATGGCTCCCCGTGAAGCAGCAGAATGGGCGCTGCTTCACGGGGGCCACAGTCAACCGAATGAATGCGAATTTCCGTTCCGTCCGCATCCTTGATCGTGGTGTAAACGGGTTCGAATCCGTAGTCCGGCATGTTCACGAACCTCAGGTCCGGTGTTCTCAACAGCTTCAAGAGATTCTCCTTCCGTCGAAAAGGCGAATGAGTGATATTCCTCAGAACGCCCGGTAAGCGCGCGATTAATATGTACGCGCAGCGATTTGGTCTCGCCGCCCGCGCCGGAAGGCCACGATCGAAATTTGTCGAATTCCGCCTCCCAGCGTCGCTTGATCGTGTGAGCGATCCTTCGAGCGGAAGCTTACCGGCGGCAAAGTAACCCGAAATTAGCGGTCACATTGGGGACACGGTGATCCTCGCTCAACCTCCTACGCGCGGACATCCTCAAGAGCGAACGGATAGTCGGAGTATCCCTCGGCACCATTCGTGTACAGCGTCTTGGGATCGAGAGCACTCAGGGGAATGTTTTCGCGCAGTCGACGAGGCAGATCCGGATTCGCGATGAAGCCGCGACCAAAGCTAATCGCATCCGCCTCCCCGCTCTCAAGCGTCGCTTCCGCCCGAGCCTGGTCATAGTCGGAATTAAGCACAAGTGTGCCCTTGAATGCTGCCCGGATTGCCGGCGCCACTGGCGGCACTTCCGCAGCGGTCCGCAACGCGCCGGCCGTCGGGTTGGGGAGCAGTTCCGCAGGCGGAGGCTCACGAAGTTCGAGGAAGGCAATACCGAGTTCCGAGACCGCTTCGGCTGCCGCAGAAAATAGCGCATGCGGGTCGCTGTCGTTGACGCCGAGTATCTCCCCGTTAGGCGAAAATCGCACAGCAGTCCGACCCGCACCCGCCACTTCGATCACCGCGGCTGTTACCTCTCTTAGCAAACGGATGCGATTCTCGATACTTCCACCATAGGCATCCGTACGCAGATTTGAGCTGTCGCGCAGGAACTGATCCAGCAGATAGCCATTTCCCGCATGCACTTCGACGCCATCGAATCCGGCTTTCAATGCGTTCTCCGCTGCTGCCCGGTAATCGTCGAGAAGGCGGGGTATTTCGCTTATCTCGAGCGCGCGCGCGTACTCCTGAGGCTGCTTCCCCTCGTACGTGTAAGCGGCCCCGGCCACCACGGTCGCCGACGCCGAAATCGCCTGTGCTCCGCCGAGAAAGCTCGGGTGTGCCAAGCGACCCATGTGCCATAGCTGGGACATGATGCGCCCACCTGCCTGATGGACCGCGTCGGTGACGGTCTTCCATCCGTCGACCTGGGCGCTCGTCCAGATCCCCGGCGCATACGGAAATCCCAATCCTTCCCGACTGATCCCGGTTGCCTCGGCGATGATCAGACCGGCGGACGCGCGTTGTGCGTAGTAGTCCGCCATGATCTTTGTCGGCACGTGTTCGCGCGACGCACGACTGCGGGTCAGCGGAGCCATGATGATGCGGCTTGGAGCCTTGATATCGCCCAGCTGGATCGGGTCAAACAGTTCTGGCATGTCGTCTCCTTTGATTGGAAAACTCAATCTGAATGCTTTCCCTTACGGCGGCTACGGCCACTTCGCTGCCCCCTGTCTCAACGACTTCGGGTTCTGTGAACGAGGAGAACGTAACGCTCTACGGGCACCGGTGCCCCGCCGTGACAATCCAAAGCGTGCGGCCTGCTTACTGCGTAGTTTCCGAGCGTGGGCAATTTAGAACAAGCGTCTTTTTTATCGCGATCGATCGTACTTCCCGATTGGTCGGCGCCGGTGCGTTGGCGCCACCTTGCTGACGCCGAACTTCGCCTCGCAAAAGAACGGGGCACCGTTATGGTCGACTTCATTAACCCGTGGGACGCCTTCGACAATCCGGATAGACATCGTTCGAACGGCGAGGCCATCGACATCAATTGATACGAAAACCGAATCAATTAAACGCCGGCTCAATTCCCGAATTTCTCCAGAAGGCAAGGCCCCGAGTAACTGACTCCAGACACGACTCGTCCTCCTGGTTCAGGGTGTTGATTTGCAGGATCACAATTCCCCGATCAGGTTTAGATTTTGATGGCCTAATGTCGATCACGGTGCTGACTACATGCAACACGTCGCCCGGCCGGGTTGGCCGCGGCAACGTCACCTTGCCGTCCGTGACAATAAGTCCGCCTGCGAGTGGAACGCTCTGGACGAGCAACTTCTGGGTGATCGCCGCAATTTGCCATCCACTCGCAGCCAGCCCCGCAAAAAGAGTTTGGCGAGCAACATCCTCGTCCAGATGAAATGGCTGAGGGTCGAATCGCCTTGCGAATTCACGTATCTGCTGGACGTCGACTGTATGTTCGCCGCTGGCAAACGTGTCTCCCGTTGTCAAGTCTTCCAGATAGATCCCGCCCGTCGTGACACTGCTATCACTGAGCATGCTGTTCTCCTGTCAGTAGCTGACCGGTGGCTGAGTGTCGCCCTTGCCAAACGGTTCAAACTGCGAGTAGAGTTGTAGCTTATGCGTGAAATCCACATTTTTCAAGAGGACTCTACGCAGACCGTACCAGCGTCGACTTTCTTGTCCGATCAAGAAGATTTAGATGCTGGAAACGTCGTGAACAGCTGGAAACGTCGTGAACACCATCCTGACTGCACAGCGTGAGATCCGGACCACATCACGAGCACATCCATGACGTGGCGCCGGAAGCATGGCATTGGGTTGTTTAGAACTTGTGACGCAACCCAAGTATCACCAGGTTCTGCGTGCCGCTCGTCGACGGGGCGTTTCCATAGAATGCCGCAAGCGCACGACTTCCCGAGCCGCGTTGGACCTCCTCGATCAAACGAATATCCGTGCGCTTCGACAAGTAGTATCCGAGACTCGCGACGACAGTGTTCCAGTGGGAGCTCGCGTCGAGTCCTCCGTATTGGCCGTGCGAATAAATATAGCCACCGACCACTTCAAAGAAGGGCGTGAAATTGTAGACAAACGATGTGTCGTAGTTAGTTAGAGTGAAGCTCGAATGATCCCTATAGGTGAAGCGCACCTGGTCGATCAGCGCAGTCCAGCGCAATCCGTTGCCAAAGTCGTAGTACCCCCCGATGCCATAATTGCGCTGACTTCTCACGCCCACGGACGGATTCAATGGGCTTGAGCGAAACAGCAGGAATGGCGCGCCGGAATAATCGTTGGTAACGGCACCATTGGCATTTGTCGTGCCCGGGTAATCGAGCTGGACATAGCCGACTGCGATCCTGAAGCGGCCGACCTGGTAACCGGCGCCCAAGCTATATGCACGATTGAGGTTGAACGCCCCTGCGTCATCGCTAAACGCGTATAAGCCTTCCGCATTGAATCCACGGTATGTGGGAGTGACGTACTTGACCGAATTGCTGTAACGCCAGGTCCCGATAAGATTGTCGGCGTCGCCCGGATGGTCCGCTAGTCCGACATATCCGACAGATGTTGCCATCGTCGTAAAGTAGTCCCAGAACGCGTCGTATTGCCGCCCCAACGTCAACGTCCCCCAGTCCGGGTTCGTCAGTCCAACCCACGCTTGCCGGCCAAACAATCTTCCACCTTGACCAAGAGCACCGTTAGCATTGTCGTACCCATTTTCCAGGACGGCGACGACAGCGCTTCCTGCGCCAATGTCTTCCCTGATTTTGAAGCCGAATCGGCTTGGCTGAAGCGCACCGCCGACCACCGAGTAATTCGAGGATCCGCCCGCATTATTCACGGCGGTAACGCCGACGGTGATGATGCCGTATAAGGTAACACTACTTTGTGCATAAGCCGTAGTCGCGCAAAGTACAGATAACATTCCCAAGCCAATCCTTTTCATATACGTCTCCTTTAATGTTTTTTGAAGCTGGATCAAGTTGTCTCATTTCCTCGTTGTCGTGCACCGATTCACACCATCAAGTCAGCCTCCAGAACAGATCGGAAATCTCCCCGCAATCGGCACGCGGCGGCCCTCTCGCCGCGACGAATAGCAGATCACGCGGTTCTCGAGCCCACGCGACACCAGGCTTGGTGTACGATCGTCGGCTGTAGGTAATGACGGCGTTGCTGCCGATGCCAAGCTTCAGGCCTGTGCCGGCGCGCGCGCCGCCACTCACCAGACCGAAACAAATGTCCAGTTCACGAGGCGACATTGCCGCACCGGCGGTATGGTCAAGAGACTCTCCCCTCAACGCATACTTACCGGCACCATACGAACCCATTTCGATCATGCAATGCACCGCAAATTTCAATATGTATTACTAATTAATTCTCTCGTCGGCGATTTTGACGTTGATGTAGACACGCACCAGAATCTCGCCAGCGCGCGCCCTATCGTCACGCTGCTACACGTGCTCGGAGCGCACTATTCTAAGCGAGGTATTCCGGCGCTGAGCATCGTAAACGGTGACGTCCCCGCGATCGCTGCGGTCGTTCTCTGATCCGCAAGTGACCCTTCGAACGAAATCTCAAGCTCTCCCAGCTCTAGTAACCGCCGAATACCGGTTGACGCTTGTCGACGAAAGCACGCACGGCTTCTTTGTGATCGGTCGTTTGTGCGGCATGGACTATGCTTTCCGCTTCCCGATCCATCGACTCCAGGATGCCCGACGTCAGCGCATGGTCGAGGTTGTCCTTCATCCGTGCAAGCGCGAATGAAGGGCCCTCGGCCAATGACTTAGCAACCGCGAAAGCGGTCTCGCGAAGCTCGGCGTCGGGCACGACGCGATTGATGAGACCGAGCGCTTCGCAGCGACGTGCGTCGATCCGTTCCGACAGGAACATGAGTTCCCGAGCCCGTGACGTGCCCGCAAGCCGCGTCAGTAACCACGCAATGCCATAGTCTCCGGTCAGTGCGATACGGGCATAAGCGGTCGCCATGATCGTGGATTCGGAAGCAATGCGGATATCGCAAGCGAGGGCCAGCGCGAGCCCTGCACCCGCGGCAGGCCCCGGAAGCGCCGCGATCGTCGGCTTTCGCACCGCTACTAGAGCACCAGTCAGGGCGCGCTGCTTCACTCGCAAGTAGGCGACCTGTTCCTCGATCGGCTCCTCGGCCTTTGTCGAATTGGCCCCCATGCCTTTGACGTCCTCTCCGGCGCAAAAGGCATTCTCCGCGCCGCTAATCAGCAGGGCGCCGACCCTTGGATCGCCGCCGTACTGCTTGATTACGTGCCACAGCGCTGCCGCCAGCTTATCGGAGAATGCGTTGCGCGCTTCCGGACGGTTAAGCGTAATCAGCGCAACGCGGTTCCGAATTTCGCACAGTAGCTCGCTCGTACCGGTGTCGACTTCAATCCGATCATCTTCCATTCGAA
Organism: Paraburkholderia sp. GAS32; assembly: GCF_050434225.1. NCBI lineage: Bacteria > Pseudomonadati > Pseudomonadota > Betaproteobacteria > Burkholderiales > Burkholderiaceae > Paraburkholderia > Paraburkholderia sp. GAS32. The sequence goes on from NZ_JBNPVS010000052.1 coordinate 20,411, forward strand.
TCATTCCCATCTTTCCCCCACTGAAGTGCCGACCCCGTAGGCGAAATCGCTACTGGTCGATCGGTTGCATGGATTCGCGATCCGATGCGGAAAGTGCAGCCGTCCAGCCCGCTTCCTCGCTCTGGAAAATGACCTGTGCAAAGAACTCCGGGCCATCCGCGATCTCGCAATGATTGCGCCTGATCTTGCTCTTTTTTGTCGGCCGTAGGCCGACTCTCTAACTTTGTGCCGAGATTGCTTCGCGCCTTCATCTTCCCGCTCGCGGCACATACTCGATAAGAGCGGCCTAAGGATTTTTCAGAGATGCTTTGCTATAGGCGTCAAGGAATCCCGTCAGCCGGCCCCGGATGATGCGTTCGGCCTCCCGCATAATGCGGTCGATCAATTCCCTGACGGTGGGGACGTCGTGGATGAGGCCGACTACCATGCCGCAACTCCAGGCCCCGGCATCCATGTCGCCATCGATCATGATCTTGGGGAAGACACCGGCGACCTCGCTGTGGATATCCTCGATCTTGAGTTTGGCACCCTTCTCGCGCTCGATCTCTAGCAGCCGATCAACCCCTTTATTCTTGAGAACGCGCTCTGTGTTGCGAAGCCCACGCATGACCAGACGTGTATCTAACTCTGACGCTGCTACGAGAGCCTTTTTCACGTTGTGATGCACTGGGGCTTCCTTTGTCGCAATAAACCGGGTACCCATGTTCATGCCCGCCGCTCCCATAGCAAGGGCCGCGACCAGGCTGCGCGCATCCGCCATGCCACCGGATGCCACAAATGGGATTTTCAACTCCTCCGCGGCACGAGGGAGCAGGATCATGTTAGGTATGTCGTCTTCGCCGGGATGGCCACCGCATTCGAAGCCGTCGACGCTGACCGCATCGCAGCCGATTTGTTCGGCCTTCAGCGAATGCCGAACTGACGTGCATTTGTGAATGACCTTTATACCGGCTGCCTTCAGTGTAGGCATGTATGGTTCTGGACTACGCCCCGCGGTCTCGACAATCTTGATTCCGCCCTCCCTGATGGCGGCGATGTATTCCGGATAGGGCGGCGCCGAGAACGCCGGCAGGAACGTCAGATTGACGCCGAACGGCTTGTCCGTCATATCACGACAGCGCGCGATTTCCTTGGCCAGCAACTCCGGCGTCTTTTGCGTCAAACCGGTGATGATCCCGAGGCCTCCGGCGTTCGATACGGCAGCCGCGAGTTCGGCAAAACCGACATAGTGCATCCCGCCCTGGATGATCGGATGCTCGATATCGAATAACTCGGTGATGGCTGTTTTCATGTGCGTATCCAGTCCCTGTTCCGACCATGTCCAGGCACGGAGGTGCCGGAAAATTTCGCGAGTTCCTTTAACAGCCTGCCCGGATCCCAGGGACGCCGGAGATAGATCTGCGTACACACAGGCATTCCTCTTTCCATCGTCGCCATGATGGCGCCTTTCACCGGCTTTCCAAGCCGCACGGATTGCTTGGTGAGTGTGGTGTAGCGCTAGTGGACAATTTCCAGAAGCGCTGCAGCCCCCATCCCCCCTCCCACGCACATGGTGACAACGGCATATTTCGCCTTACGGCGTCGGCCTTCGATCAAGGCATGGCCGGTCAATCGTGCACCAGTCATGCCGTATGGGTGACCTACCGCGATCGACCCGCCGTTGACGTTGAGCTTCATCGGATCGATCCCAAGTTTGTCGCGGCAATAAATCACCTGTACGGCGAATGCCTCGTTCAGTTCCCAAAGATCGATATCGTCGATCGTGAGGCCGTGACGTTTGAGAAGGCGCGGTACCGCGTAGACCGGTCCCACCCCCATCTCGTCAGGTTCACAACCAGCAGTGACAAAACCCCGGAAAATGCCGAGCGGTTTTAGGCCTTTTTGTGCTGCGAGCTTGTCGCTCATGACCACAGCCGCGCTTGCGCCATCGGAGAGCTGACTCGCATTGCCGCCGGTGATGCTAAAGCCGGGTCCCTTTGCCGGCTTGACAGCGGCGAGGCCATCGGCTGTCGTCTCGGGACGCGGGCCTTCATCTGCCGAAAGGGTCACCTGCTGGTACGACACCGCGCCGGTCGCCTTATCCGTAACCGCCATCGTGGTTTGAATCGCGGCAAGTTCGTCGTCAAAGCGGCCGTTCCGCTGGGCGCATGCCGTCCGACGTTGACTTTCAAGGCTATACTCATCCTGGCGCTCTCGAGAGATACCGTATCGCTTAGCCACAACTTCGGCAGTATCCAGCATCGCCATATAGGCGTCTCCTTTGATGAGGAGGAGTTCCGGATCGACCTCGTGAAATGTATTCATATGACTGTTCTGCACCAAGCTGATGGATTCGCCCCCGCCGCCCACGGCAATTTCCACACCATCGAACATCACCGAGCGCGCCGCTAACGCGATCGCTTGGAGGCCGGACGCGCATTGGCGATCGATCGTCGTACCCGCCACCGTTACCGGCAATCCCGCACGTAGCAGCGCTCTGCGCGCGATGTTGCCGCCGGTAGTGCCCTGTTGCATGCCGCAACCCATCACCACGTCCTCCACCTCGGCACCTTCGATGCTCGCCTTAGAGAGAGCAGCCGAAATCGCATGACCCAGCATGGTTGCGCCTTCGGTGTTGTTGAGCGCGCCTTTGTAGGCCTTGCCGATGGGCGTGCGGGCCGTGGAGACAATTACTGCATCAATCATTTTTCTCACCTCTGGTTGGACTTGGTTGGATGCGACCGTAAATGCCGCCTCGGATACGAACTAATCGCGCTTCGCTGCGCATATCTATACATTCGATCGTCAGCTAAGCGCCAATGACTTCATGCGCAAAACCGAAGCGACCGAGCACTTCGAAAATCGATTGTGTTAACGCAGACAGCCCGCGATGGATTTGAGATGTACGGACAGTGACCATCAATCGGCCGACTTCACCGTCACGCACCACAATGTCGGTATTTTCGCCATCAAGGAAGGAAAGTGACGCTAGCGCCGCATGTACAGCGCGACGCGTCCCATCGCGTCGCAACGCAGCCTTGTCAATCTTCTGCGCCGCTGTCGTCGGCATCTCGTCAAGGGTGAATACGTGGCCTGGGCGCGCGGGCGGTTCAGGCACGTTCTCCGTGAGCTGAGCCATAAGCGATTCAGACGAAACGTTTGATCCGGTCGCAGCGGTCAGATAGACGACAGGCACTTCACCTGCATAGGCGTCCGGCATTCCGACAACGGCAGAAATGCCAACTCCCGCGCGTTTCCCTGCGATCTCTTCGATGACGGTAGGATCGATGTTATGCCCGCTGCGAATGATCACGTCATTTGCTCGGCCCGTTACGACAAGTCGTCCATCGGGTCCGCAAAAACCGAGATCCCCAGTGATAAACCAGCCGTCGTCCGTGAAGGGCCTAGGCTTGTCGCCGTTGAAAAGATAGCCAGGAAAGACGTGAGGCCCCTTGGTCACCGGCGCGCCGGGCTTGCCCTTTGCGACAGACCCACCGACGCCACCATCGCCCAGGACCTCTCGTGCTTCGATTTGAGCTCCTGCAACCACTTCGCCGATCGAAAAGGGATGGGGAACACCGGAGTGGTGACATGCCGCAATCAGTCCAGCCGTTTCCGTCATGCCGTACAGGTGCCGGACATCAATTGAGAGGCGCTCTTTCAGGGACTTCGCAATGGCAACGGGCATGTGCGTCCCGCCGGTCATAAAAAACTTCAAGGATGAGATGTCGGCGTTGCCGATCGGTACATCGAGCAGCGACGCAAGCGTATTTGGGGTACCGCCACCGATTGTTACCTTCAGGCCTTCAACCAATCTCCAATAATTGGCGATCACACGCGGATTTCGGAAGCCTGTCACAGTCGGCAAGATCACTTCCCCCCCGCTTCCGAGCGGCGTCAATCCGAGCAGCAAAGCACCCGCGACATGAAAGGTCGGCAAACCGTTGAACGCACGCGTCGTGCTGTCGAACTGCCAGGAGTCTGCCAGTGCTTGCGCCGAGAAAGCTTGATTCCGATGCAAAAGCTGCGCGACTTTTGGAAAGCCTGTCGTACCGCCTGTATAAAAGTACGCAGCAACGTCTTCCGCAGAAGGGAGTAAGTCCGTTGACGGCGGCGTGGTCGGACGGCCCCGTAGTGCGGTGCGAAGCGAGATCGCGTCACCCGAAGCAGCCCCCATTGTGACGATCTGCACAAGCGACGGTACCCGACCCCGCATATGTTCTACCTTGCTCCACAGATCGGGGGCCTCGGGGCCGAGTGTTGCCAGCACCTTGGATCCGACCGCGCGCATCATCGCCTCGACTTCATCGGAACGAAGTAGAAAATTGATCGGATTGGCGATCCCGACCGTCTCGGCGGCGAAAAATGCGAGCGGCGCGTCCGTCACGCTTGGCGAAAAAATACTGACAATGTCATGGCGCCCGACGCCCAGTTCACGGAAGAGATGCGCCATCTGATGAAGGCGCTCAATGAATTCCGAATGCGTCAGCTTGGTCGGCGAGAGTGTGTCGGCATCCTCAAGATATGTAATCGCCGTTCCAGTCGGATTGGCTGCGCTCGCCCGGCTTAGGAGTTCATACACAGTCGAGGCCGAAGACGCGGACCGAACGCTACCGATTTTCAAACTCATTGTGATGTCTCCATTTGCTTTTTCTGGTGCGGCTCGTCGTCATTTCGTGGGGGGCAATCTCGCAGCCACGCATCAACAATCGCCGCGAGTCTTCGATTCCCTGTCCGGATCCGTGGCGACCGCTAAAGCTCAAGCCACTCCACCAATCTCAGTGGCGTTTTGACTTAAGTTCGACACGGCACGTCGCGCAAGCCGAAAAAACGTTTTACTCTTTGAGAAGCTGGCCACCAGGCAGGTTTCGTGCCGCAGAGCGGTGATGTTCAGCTTGCCCATCAACGTCTTTCATTTCGGTGTCAACCAGATCCGACCAATGCGTTTATCGTCCGCATACGAAATCATTTAACTCGCGATAAAATCCGTCGCGTTATTTACCCTGAAAGGTGAATTTGTCTCGAAAGTTTCGTGAGCCATGCTCTGCGACCGCTTGCACTCCAGCCTGCATATCGTGCGTTTCCAATAGGGGTGAGGAGACCAAGTCGACAATGCGATCAGCAGCAGAAACACCACTCTCAGCAGCAGTCCTTATCAGTCTCTTTGTCGCTTTGAATGCTTGTGTCGGACCTTTAGCCAACTGCCTCGCGAAAGTCATTGCGGCATCGTCAAGTTCAGCGTCTGGAAGCAACTTGGTAACAATTCCCCACTTCTCGAAGTCAGCAGCACCGTAAATGGAAGCGGAATAGCAAATCTCCGTTGCACGCGCAGGACCGGCACGCTCGCATAGAATCTGTGCACCTCCAAGCACCGTCGTAGCGCCTATCGCGGCTTCCAATTGAGCAAACTTTGCCGTTTCGCTGGCCCACAATACATCGCAGCGGAGCACAATCTCCAGTCCAGCGGTCAGGCACATTCCGCGGACGGAAGCGATCGTGGGAATTGGAAGATCTCGCAAACGCACCATGATCGGAATATGCTTGGCAAGCAGAGCTTCGGCAGCGTGCGACGACAGGCCTCCGAACATCTCTGGAACATCGGCCCCGGCGCTGAAGTGCGCTCCGCTCGCCTTTAACAACAGGGCGCGTACGGGAGCTGCGGCGATCTCGTCGATAATGTCGCCCAATTCCTCGAGCATCTCCCATGTGAACAGGTTAAGCGAAGGTCTTGAAATAGTGACGATTCCAAGGCCATCGTCGATTTCGAGTGTCAAATTAGCCATTTTTTCTCCGTTCATTGGTTTACTACGACAGATCTTCGCGTTTAAGAAACGAGTTGAGCTGTTGACAAGTCATCCTTCAATGCCGCAAACGTACCCTGCGCGCTAAGTGCAAATTCTTTCACGAAATATTGCCCTCCTACTTCACCGTCTTCGGAATTACTTCGACGATCTCCGGTTTGAGCGATTCCTTGAGTCCATCGGCGAAACACGCGTGGGTACTTGTCCGGCCCCGTGAACACCAAGCTTCGAAATATCGACACAACGAACACTCGGACAGCGTTTCCGAACGACACAATCTGGACTGCTTTCAAAGGACGCGCCTCCTTGACCCATGCCAATGAGCGGCACATCACCCCGGAACAGGCCAGTCGGATACACCTTCTCCCAAAAATCCGGCCTGCCAGTCGACTGGCGATTTCATTAGGCGACCGCTTTGGCTCGTTCGGCGAAGGATATGAATCCCTCGTTGCGATCGGCGAGCTCGCGAAGCAGCTTGGCGGGTTTCAGACTTTCGTCTTTGATAAGTTCTGCATAATGATCTAGTCGTTCTGAGATGATCTTGATCCCGACCAGATCTGCGTAGAAGCACGGGCCACCGCGCCATACCGGCCAGCCATAGCCATATACCCAGATAACATCGATATCCGAGTGACGGGTCGCGATGCCTTCCTCCAGGATTCGGGCGGCCTCGTTGATCATCGGATAGATCATCCGCTCGAGAATTTCTTGCTCGGTGATCTTCCGCCGGACGATGCCGAGTTTCACCGCGGTTTCCTTGATCAGGGTCTCGGTTTCGGGGTCTGGAACCGGAATTCGGGAGCCGCTCTCGTAGAGATAGTAACCACGCCCTACCTTCTGGCCAAAGCGGCCCCGCTCAGCGAGCGCATCGCTGACCGGTGCGCTCAGGCCCCGACCCTTGCGGATGCGCCAGTCGACATCCAGTCCGGCGAGGTCGCCCATGGCGAAGGGGCCCATTGGAAAGCCGAACTTCGTCACCACCGCATCGATCTCGTGCGGCAGCGCACCTTCGAGCATCAGGCGTTCGCACTCGATCGTACGCTTGTGCAGCATCCGGTTGCCGACGAAACCATAACAATTGCCGACCACAACCGGGATTTTCGAAATCGTCTTGCCTACCGCGATCGCGGTCGCGATGGCTTGGGGGCTGCTCTCTTTACCGCGCACGATCTCAAGCAGCTTCATTACGTTCGCTGGCGAAAAGAAATGCATGCCGACGACATCGCCTGGCCGATTCGTCGCATGCGCGATCGCGTCGACGTCGAGAGTAGATGTATTGGAAGCGAGGAGCGCGCCCGGCTTGGCCAAGGTATCAATCCTCGCGAAGATGTCCTTCTTAAGATTCATCTCCTCAAAGACCGCCTCGATGACGACATCGGCATCGGAAATCACGGCCCAATCCGTGCTGCCGGTGATCAGCGCCATACGCTTTTCTGTGGCGCCGACGGGCAAGGAACCGCGTTGCACGGACGCGTCATATATACCTTTGATGCGTTCGACACCTTTGGTGAGCGCATCCTCGTCTGTCTCAATCAGCGAGACAGAAATGCCGGCATTGGCGAAATTCATCGCGATTCCGCCACCCATCGTGCCGGCTCCGATCACCGCAGCGCAGAAGATCTTTGCGGGTTTCACGTCGGGGCCAATACCCGGAACTTTCGTTGCCTCGCGCTCCGAGAAGAAAATATGCATCTGTGCCCGGCTCTGAACACCAGCGACCAGCTTCATGAACAGAGCGTGCTCTTCCTTGATGCCTTCGTCGAAAGGAAGCGTAAACGCATTGCGGACGGACACCACGCAGGCTGCTGGGGCATCGACCCCTTTCAGTCGTCGGGTGGCTTCTTTTGCTGCCTGCTCAAAGGCCGCCGGTTGAACGCGTGTCGCAACAATCTTTTCCTCAATGTCGCGCACCCGTACCAGCGCGCGCCTCTCCCGCAGAACCTTCTTCGCAAACGCGACTGCGCCTTCGACAGGACCGGCCACGATCTCGTCGATCACGCCGTCCGCATATGCCTCGTTGGCCGACAACGGCTTGCCAGAGACGATCATCCCGATCGCCTTTTCTGGTCCGATCAACCGCGGCAGGCGTTGAGTGCCACCACCGCCGGGGAGGATGCCGAGCTTGACTTCCGGCAGGCCCATTCGCGCGCCAGCCACGGCGACTCGGAAATGGCAGCCAAGCGCCAGTTCGAGGCCACCGCCCAGTGCAGTGCCGAAAATTCCAGCGACCACCGGCTTCTGACTCGCCTCGAACGCCGTGATCACGGTTTCGAGGCTGGGTTCCCTGGGTGGTTTGCCGAACTCGGTAATATCCGCGCCGGCGAAAAAGGTGCGTCCCTTGCAAGAAAGCACGATCGCCTTTGCGGCAGGGGAGGCGGTCACCACCCCAAGGGCCATCATCAGCCCCTCGCGCAGCGTATGACCAAGCGCGTTCACCGGCGGATTGTCGGCGGTGATGATCGCAATCCCATCCTCGATAGTGAGATCGACCATGTTATTCACAGCTCCCATTTGGGCCCCTAGTTGATACGTCCGTTAGTCCGGCGCACGGTTTGCAGACGGCGGGATGAGCAAGTGCGTCCCACCTCTGGCACTGCGTGCGGCGCGCTTCTCGCCTCACAACTTCGCCAGTTCCTCGCCCATCACCCGGTGCAGTACATTGATCGCCTTGAGGGGGCGAACCATGACCTTGAAATGCGTGATTAGGCTTCCATCGTCGTTGAAGGTCACGATGTCGACGCCGTTGATCTTGATGCCTTCGATCTCAGCCTCGAACTCCAGCACCACTCCTTTATCGTTACGCCACTCGTTGAGGTATTTGAAACCCGGGCCGCCCATTACCTTGTCCGCAGTCGTCAGGTACTTGAACACAATATCGCGTCCGCGCTGCGGCGTGTGCACGACGGGGCTTTCGAACACCGCGTCGGGATGCAACAGGTCTCCCAGCGCACTATGGTCGTGGGATCCCATGATGAAGTCGCGCCAGCTGTCGAGGGCAGTCATAACCATATCTCCTAGGTTTTTTGGCATTACCTGGCAATGAACCTGTAAGTCGCCTTGTTGCTACGAACGGGTCTGCAAATTTTTCATCCATGAAAGCGGAACGAGATACTTTGAACGGAAGCTTACCGGCGGCAAAGTAACCCGAAATTAGCGGTCACATTGGGGACACGGTGATCCTCGCTCAACCTCCTACGCGCGGACATCCTCAAGAGCGAACGGATAGTCGGAGTATCCCTCGGCACCATTCGTGTACAGCGTCTTGGGATCGAGAGCACTCAGGGGAATGTTTTCGCGCAGTCGACGAGGCAGATCCGGATTCGCGATGAAGCCGCGACCAAAGCTAATCGCATCCGCCTCCCCGCTCTCAAGCGTCGCTTCCGCCCGAGCCTGGTCATAGTCGGAATTAAGCACAAGTGTGCCCTTGAATGCTGCCCGGATTGCCGGCGCCACTGGCGGCACTTCCGCAGCGGTCCGCAACGCGCCGGCCGTCGGGTTGGGGAGCAGTTCCGCAGGCGGAGGCTCACGAAGTTCGAGGAAGGCAATACCGAGTTCCGAGACCGCTTCGGCTGCCGCAGAAAATAGCGCATGCGGGTCGCTGTCGTTGACGCCGAGTATCTCCCCGTTAGGCGAAAATCGCACAGCAGTCCGACCCGCACCCGCCACTTCGATCACCGCGGCTGTTACCTCTCTTAGCAAACGGATGCGATTCTCGATACTTCCACCATAGGCATCCGTACGCAGATTTGAGCTGTCGCGCAGGAACTGATCCAGCAGATAGCCATTTCCCGCATGCACTTCGACGCCATCGAATCCGGCTTTCAATGCGTTCTCCGCTGCTGCCCGGTAATCGTCGAGAAGGCGGGGTATTTCGCTTATCTCGAGCGCGCGCGCGTACTCCTGAGGCTGCTTCCCCTCGTACGTGTAAGCGGCCCCGGCCACCACGGTCGCCGACGCCGAAATCGCCTGTGCTCCGCCGAGAAAGCTCGGGTGTGCCAAGCGACCCATGTGCCATAGCTGGGACATGATGCGCCCACCTGCCTGATGGACCGCGTCGGTGACGGTCTTCCATCCGTCGACCTGGGCGCTCGTCCAGATCCCCGGCGCATACGGAAATCCCAATCCTTCCCGACTGATCCCGGTTGCCTCGGCGATGATCAGACCGGCGGACGCGCGTTGTGCGTAGTAGTCCGCCATGATCTTTGTCGGCACGTGTTCGCGCGACGCACGACTGCGGGTCAGCGGAGCCATGATGATGCGGCTTGGAGCCTTGATATCGCCCAGCTGGATCGGGTCAAACAGTTCTGGCATGTCGTCTCCTTTGATTGGAAAACTCAATCTGAATGCTTTCCCTTACGGCGGCTACGGCCACTTCGCTGCCCCCTGTCTCAACGACTTCGGGTTCTGTGAACGAGGAGAACGTAACGCTCTACGGGCACCGGTGCCCCGCCGTGACAATCCAAAGCGTGCGGCCTGCTTACTGCGTAGTTTCCGAGCGTGGGCAATTTAGAACAAGCGTCTTTTTTATCGCGATCGATCGTACTTTCCGATCGATCGGCACTAGGACAAGTTTTGTCAAAGCAAGATTTTCCGCAGCTTTTTTATGGGCGTACATAAAAAAGAGAACTGCGCCAGTTACATAAAACGGGGGACGTTCATTGAACCAACGGTTCTGTCACCGGGCAGTAAATCCTGGCCAGCTTCGCCAAAAGCGCATCGAGCTTTCCGATGATCGGCCTGTTATCGTCTCTTCTCCATACGAGAGAGGATGAGATGGAAGGCAGATCTATCTCGACAAGGCTAATACCGGGGGTGGGGTAGTAGCTTGCGGCTCGCTTGGTCAACATCATGAGCGCCTGCTTGCCAGTAACAGCTGCCATGGCTTCACGGAGTGTTCGCACGACCGGACCTTCGCCTATCGGCGCGCCTGCAGGCGTACGATGCGGAAGGTGAAAGTCCCGCCATTCCTGGCTTACGGCGCCGGGGACCATCTTCACCAGGCGCTCACCTGCCAGCGCTTCTCCGTCAACGAATTCGCGTGAGGCAAGCGGGTGGTCGTTTGGCAGGCACAACATCCTGCGGTCTTCCATCAAAACAGGGCCATGGGTCAAACCAGGCGCACCCAAGGGCAAGCGGCAAAACGCCACGTCGACGGACCCATACGCCACTGCCGAGAAATGGTCGACGAAAGATAGCTCAACAAAGTCCAGTTCAACACCGGGAAACAAGGCGGCGAACTCGGCGACCAATGGCTGATGAAGCTCGTAGAGCCCACCTCCGAGAAAGCCAAACTTGAGCTTTCGCAGCTCGCCGGCGGCCAGACGCTTACAATCCTTTATCGACGTCTTGATTGAAATAAACGCCGATTCGGCGCCCTCTTGCAGAACTTCCCCCAACGGCGTCAAGGCAACACGCCGACTGCTCCGCTCAAACAGCGGGCCGCCGACAGTTTTTTCAAGACTGCGAATCGCCTCCGACACAGACGACTGGCCCATATACAGCCGCTCCGCGGCACGACCGAAGTGAAGTTCCTGGGCAACAACAAAAAAACACTCAAGCTGCCGAAGGTCCATTCCTCTCTCCTCTACGACATTCCCGCACGACAGACAACAAGGTATCGCGACTTCGTTCATGCATCGCAGGCCCGCTACGGCTAGACGTCGAGGCTCGGTCGCTCATCAATCGGTTTACTCAACCCACCGTACGCAAAGTGCCTTCTTCTCCATGACGACCTATGAAAGGTCCCCAACGCCGCAACGATCTTCATGCTCCAGCGGAGCAGTACTTCAACTACCAACCTTCTCACGTAACAAGACTTGCACCCTCAACCCGAAGCTCCCCCTCCGACGAAAGAGCGGTAACAGGACGCCAGAAAACATTGGTCAGAACCAGTCGCCATGAGCGGTGCTTGCTACTCCTACTCGGTCAGCCCTTCAGGTAAATGTTCATCCGCTTGGCAGCATTACGTAGATGCGTCTCAGCAGCCAGTTCAGCCTGATCTGCGTCGCCTGCACTGATCGAATCGAATATTGCTTTGTGCTCCTGCTGCACTGCCTCCACAAGATCCGCATGATGACTCTTTGTATTGCTGCGTGCCTGACGGATCACGTGACGTGCGCCGTGCTCCAGGTGTTCGCTCAGCGCCTGGAAATGCGGATTGTGGGTCGCCTCGACGATCGCCTGATGAAAGGCAAAATCTTCGTTGTCGCCTAGACGGTCATTGGCGATTTCGTATTCCATCCCAATCAACGCGCGCCGGATGCGTTTGAGATCCTCGGGTGTGCGACGTACCGCAGCCAAGCGCGTCGATGCTACTTCAATGGTGACGAGCAGTTCCATCACCATTGCGAGAGAGTCCTTTTCATCAATTGCAACATCCTGCATCCGAAACGCTTGACGTTGATTTCTCTCCGTCACGAACACGCCACTGCCTACCTTCGATGCAACAAGCCCCTCAGACTTCAGTTGAGACAGCGCCTCCCGCACCACGGCACGGCTTACCGAGAATTGTTCGCACAATAGACGTTCGCTCGGTAGTCGATCACCGACGGCAAACTCGCCCGTCTGAATTGCCTGGGTCAGCCGTGCGGCGACCTCGTCAGGCAGGTGTTTCGGTTCGACCCGAAATGAACCCTGTTCGATTTGCTTTAGATTTTTGAGTGCCACTGAGATCGTCCTTGACATCACTATGGGCTCCATCGGTATTCACCGAGAACACCGCCGCTGAGCTCGCCAAATTGGTCTTACAGGTCAATGTAGCACGACTTTCCTGTCCTGACAAAACTAACCGTTCCTGACCGACGTAAGGCAGATCATGAACGGAGCGCCCTCCCCACACAGGATTGATCGCACTGCCGCGCTTCAGTCGGAGATCCTTACCAGTAACTTAAATCAAGGTTCATGGTTTACCCTAAGAGCAGACAGATGAGGTTGACGTCGCCCCCCTCGGATACTTATATTTCACCTGTCCGACCACTTTTACCTCCTGTCGTACCAGTTGATCTGAAACTTTCCACCCACTCCCCGAACCCAGGAGAAATAGATGAGTGGTCTCCGTACCTCCCTTCACCTAGCCACATGCATAGCGCTCCCGCTGCTGGCGGGCGAGGCCTGGCCTGCGCCATTGAAGATCGCATTGGTAGAAACGTTGTCTGGTCCCCAGGCCTCCACCGGCCTGATGTTCCGTTCGGCTGCCCGTTACGCAATCGAACAGATCAACTCGTCAGGGGGATGGAGCGGCGAACAGCTCACGCTCGTTGAGTACGACAACCAAGGCGGCCCCGCAGGCGCATCGGACAAATTGAAGTCGGCCATCACTGATGGCTCGCAGATTGTTTTGCAGGGAGCGTCATCCGCCGTGTCTGGGCAGCTCACAGAAGATGTCCGTAAGTTCAACCTGCGCAGCCCAGGCAAGGAAATCATCTTCCTGAATCTCGGTGGGGAAGCGATGGAGTTGACCGGAGGGAAATGTAATTTTTATAGCTTCAAGTTCGCCAGCAACGCACAGATTCGTGTCAAAGCGCTGGTGAAAGCAATGAAGCCGCTAAACGCGCTTGGTACCCACGTTTACTCTATCAACCAGGATTACTCCTGGGGCGACGACATGGAGAAGGCGATCGATCAGTACGCCACCTTGGGAGGCTACGAGGTCGTCGGGAAGACCTTGCATGAAGTGAACAAGATCCAGGACTTTTCGCCCTATGTCACGAAAATCGTGGCTTCCAAAGCCGACACCGTCATCACCGGAAACTGGTCGGGCGATCTACTTCTGTTGATGAAGTCGAGCAAGGCGTCGGGGTTGAAGGTGCGCTTTGCGACCGTCTTTCTCGACCAACCAGGCAATCTCGGCAACGCCGGTGAAGTCGCGCTCGGCGACTATGTCGCTCATCCCTTCAACGCCGAAGCCGGCGGCGCCGCAGGCGAGCGACTAGCCAGCGACTTCAAGGCGAGGGAAGGCCATATGCCCGTGTTCATCGAGCCCCAAGCCGTCTTCGGCGTCGAGTTTCTGGGCGAAGCGCTCAAGACTGTGAAACCACAAGACGGCAAGCTCAACACCACCGCGCTGGCCAAAGCGCTCGAAAAGACCACGCTCGAGACGCCGCTCGGCGAGATGACCATGCGTGCAGCGGACCACCAAGTGCTGCTCCCTATGGTCGTGTCCATCGTCAGCAAGAATGCAAAGTACAAGGTAGACGGTACCGACATGGGTTTCCAACCCATCAGGACCTTCACCGCCACCGAAGCCGCCACGTCAACCCAAGCAAGCTGCAAAATGCCGCGTCCTGACTGAGGGGCATCACACGCAATGTGCCGGCTCGTCTCAAGGAATCTCTCATGGATCAATTCATCATCTCACTGCTGAATGGCACGATCTACGGCCTGCTGCTTTTCATGCTGGCGGCCGGGCTCACACTGATTTTCGGCATGATGGGCGTGCTGAACTTCGCGCACGCGTCGTTCTACATGCTCGGTGCCTACTTTGCCTACACGCTGCAGGGCTCTATCGGCTTCTGGGGCGCGCTCGCGATTTCGCCTTTGCTGGTAGGACTCGTCGGGGTGGTCGTCGAGCGTTTTTTCCTACGACGCGTGCATCATCTCGGCCACGCACACGAATTGCTACTCACCTTTGGCCTGTCTTTTATCATCGCCGAATTGATCAAGCTGTTCTTCGGCAACTTCCCGGTCGACTACCGCATCCCATCATCGCTCGACTTCGCCGCGTTTAGCGTCGGCGCTATCTCCTATCCCTTCTATCGCGTGTTCATGGGCATCGTTGCAATCGCGATGTTCACGCTTATCTACCTGTTGCTGACTCGCACCCGCGTCGGCATCGTCGTGCGCGCCGCGATGCACAAGCCGCGCATGGCGGAGGCACTTGGGCACAACGTTCCACTGGTGTTCATGAGCGTGTTCGTCGTGGGCGCGGCACTAGCCGGACTCGCGGGGGCGGTCGCCGGCGCGTTCTATACGACCAGTCCGAACATGGCACTCGAGCTCGGTGTGATGGTGTTTGTCGTTGTGGTCGTGGGGGGGCTCGGCTCGCTGGAAGGCGCGATGCTTGCCTCGCTGCTGATTGGTCTGGTCACCTCCCTCTCAGTCGGCGTCGATAGCAGTCTGGCTGATCTGTTAGCCCTTGTCGATGTGCGTGTCTGGGCTGAGGGCGTCGGCGGACTCCTAACGCTGAAACTCTCCAGCATGGCCGCGACCATTCCGTTCGCGCTGATGTTGTTGATTTTACTGTTGCGCCCGTCCGGACTCCTGGGCGAAAAGGAATAAGCATGACTGGACTTCAAAGATTCCTTTTACTGCTCGGTATTGTTGTCTTGCTCGCACTACCACTAGCAGTGTCGCAGTCGCTCGTCAACGCGTCGATCCAGATGCTGATCGCCGTGCTTTTCGCCTGCGCGTTCAATGTATTGAGCGGCCAAGGTGGCTTGCTTTCGTTCGGCCATGCAGCCTATTTCGGCTTAGGCGCCTTTGCGACGGTGCACGCCATGAATGCCCTCGGAGGGGAAGGCCTGCTGCCAACGCCCTTGTTGCCGTTGGCGGGTGCCGCAATGGGTCTGATTGCTGGCATCGTGGTCGGCTGGTTCGCCACCAAGCGCTCCGGTGTGTATTTCGCAATGATGACGCTAGCGCTTGCTGAACTTCTGCACTCGCTCGCACCGCACCTGACGAGTTATTTTGGCGGTGAGTCGGGACTGTCGACCACGCGATTGCCTGCGTGGGGCTTGAGCTTCGGCACGAGCAACCAGATCTACTACCTCACCCTCGGATGGGTGTTCCTTTCAGTCGCGCTACTGTACCTGTTCACACTCACCCCGCTTGGACGCCTGACGCTCGGCGTGCGTGAAAACGCAAACCGCCTGCGCTTTCTCGGATACAACGTTCATCGCCTGACGGTTGTCATTTTCGCAGTATCCACAACTTTCGCCGGCCTTGCCGGCGCCCTGCAGGCAATCAATATGGAAGGCGCCAACTATGTGGTATTCGATTCGGGTGTCTCGGCGGCAGCGGTCCTGAATTGCTATATCGGCGGCGTCACGATCTTCCTGGGTCCAGCACTAGGCGCCGCGGCAATGACCTTCTTCGGTTACGCAGTGTCCGACCTGACACGTTCATGGCTGCTCTATCAGGGCATCATGTTCGTGGCGGTGATGCTGTTCACGCCGACCGGCATCGCCGGGCTTATCAAGCTCTGGTCAGCTAACCGTAAAACTTACGGCACGCGCGCGTCGTTGCCGGTTGGCGGATTGTTCGTTTTGGGAGCGACCTCCATCGCCACCGCGACGATCTTCGTGGTCGAGCTGCTGCAGCGTTGTTTCTCCCAGGACTACCGCTCGTTGGCCGCGTTGAACGGCGGTGGTTGGCCCCCCATCGCGGTGTTTGGCCGCGCTTGGGCACCACTTTCCCCGCTAACCTGGATTGTCCCGTTGCTGCTGATCGCGCTTGGCGTTCTCGCCGCGCGGGTCGGTAAACGCCGTTGGCTGTGCGTGAAAAACGCCTTGGCTTTGCCCCACGCCGCCACTGCGAGCACATCCGCTCAAGCTCGGAGGAATCCAGCATGAACGGTCAATCCATTCTCTCGCTGCGCGGGCTACACAAATCGTTCGGCGACATCGCCATCATCCGCGGCGTGAACCTCGACGTGGCCCCTGGCGAAAAACATGCGTTGATTGGACCTAACGGGGCCGGCAAGTCGACACTGTTCCACCTGATCTCCGGCCGGCTCCCGCTCACGCAGGGCGAGATCCTGTTCGAGGGCGAGGCGATTCACGGCCTCCCCCCCCACCAGATCAACCGCAGGGGTCTCGCGCGTTCGTTCCAGATCACCAACATCTTCGCAGGCCTGAGCGTGTTCGAGAACCTGCGCCTCGCCATCATGCAACGCCGCGGATTGCAGTACACAGTCTGGAAATTCGCACACCGGCTACGTGAAGTGCATGACGAAACCATGCACCTGCTGGAACAGGTGCGCCTTGCCGCCCGCAGCGACACCATCGCGGGCGAACTGCCCTACTCGGAACAACGCTCGCTCGAAATCGCCATGACACTGGCATCCGATCCCAAGGTCATCCTGCTCGACGAGCCGATGGCGGGCATGTCGCACGAGGAAACCAGTTACACGACGGGACTCATCCGCGAGATCGCGCAAGGACGCACGGTGCTGATCGTCGAACACGATATGGACGTGGTGTTTTCGCTATGCGACCGCATCAGTGTGCTCGTCTATGGCGAGATTCTCGCCACCGGTACACCGGATCAAATTCGCAACAACGCACAGGTGAAGGAAGCCTATCTGGGCGAGGAGATTGGCGCATGAGTGGGCAGAACGAGCTTCTCTCGGTCGAGGGACTGCACGCACACTATGGCAAAAGCCACATCCTGCATGGTGTCGATTTCCAGGTGACTCACAACGAAGTGGTGAGCCTGCTCGGCCGCAACGGTTCTGGCCGCTCGACAACTCTCAAAGCGATCATGGGAATAGTGCCGCCGACGCGCGGACGGGTCCGCCTCCTTAACCGCGATATCGCGGGTGCCCGCCCCAGCACGATTTGCCGTAACGGTATCGCCTATGTACCCGAGGAGCGTGAGATCTTCGTCAACCTGACTGTCGACGAGAACCTGCGCATGGGCGAGCAGCGCGGAACCGTAGACGCCCCCAAGTGGACCGTCGAGCAGATGTTCGACTACTTCCCGCGCCTGAAGGAGCGGCGCAACACGAAAGCCGGCAACCTGTCCGGCGGCGAGCAGCAGATGCTGACCATGTGCCGCTCGCTGCTCGGCAATCCACTTGTCATTCTGATCGACGAGCCCACCGAGGGGTTGGCGCCAAAGATTGTCGCCGTGGTCGGCGAAGCCATCGCGGACATTCACCGCCGCGGCGCTTCGGTTGTGCTGGTCGAACAAAAACTTGCGATTGCGCTGAAAGTGGCGAGCCGCGTCTGCGTGATGGGTCACGGCCGTGTCGTCTTCGAAGGTACCCCCGACCAAGTTACCTCCAACACACAACTGCTCAAGGACTGGTTAGCCGTATGAATATTGCTTTCACAAACGGACATCCGAGCGCGCAGCCCTTTGCCGCGGCACACTATCCCGGGCTCGCCGGCAAAGTCGTGTTGAATACGGGCGGGGCAAGTGGCATCGGCCGTGCGATGGCCCAAGGCTTTGCGCGGCATGGCGCTCGCCTGATGTTGCTCGATCTGGATGTGGACGCCTTGGCTGCGACCCGCGCTGAACTGAAGGCGGCCTATCCAGAACTCGAGGTGGAGACAATCCGAGCATCCGTCACCGACGATGTTGCCGTGGAGCAAGCCTGCGTTGCGACAGAAGCGCGCTTCGGGCGAATCGACATTCTGCTCAACAACGCGGGCATCTCGATGAACAAGCCGTCGCTAGAACTGACGCCCGCGGAGTGGCGCAGTGCGCTCGACATCGACCTGTCCGGCGTGTTCTATACGACGCAAGCAGCGGCACGCCGCATGGTCAGGCAAGGCGGCGGCGTGATCCTGAGTACCGCGTCGATGTGGGGCCTGCTGTCCGCGCGCAACCGACTGGCCTACTGCGCGGCGAAAGCCGGTGTGGTCTCGCTGACAAAAAGTCTCGCGGTCGAATGGGCCGAACACAACATCCGCGTCAATGCAGTTTGCCCAGGCTACACACGCACTGCGCTGGTCGACACGTTGATCACAACGCACGCGCTCGACGATGCCACTCTGCTCGAGCGCACCCCCTTGCGGCGCCTCGGTACACCCGACGAGATGGCCGAAGTCGCGCTGTTTCTCGCATCCGATTCGGCTGCGTTTATTACTGGCCACGCGCTCGTTTCGGACGGCGGCTGGGCTGCCGACGGATTCTGAACCGCTCTCCACTACCCCGAACTGTGATTGCTAATCAAGGACTTTCCAATGTCTGAATGCACTGCCCTCCGCCCCGCTGCCGAATGGGTCGAACTGCGTACGACCGAGGAGGACTGGGCCAACGCCGACCCAATCCTCCTCGGCACTCTGCTGAGCCACCTGTGCCTGATCCGTGGTTTCGAAGAAGCCGTTCTGGAACTTGCAGCTGAGGGCCTGGTCCATGGCCCGGCGCACTCCAGCATTGGCCAGGAAGGTGCCGCAGCCGGGTCCATTCTCGGATTGAGCGGCGCTGACCACATCAATGGCTCGCATCGCGGCCACCACCAATTCCTGTCCAAAGCGCTCGGCTATCTGGCACCCCACGGCATCGATCCGCTCGCATCGTTCGCGCCGGACATCCAAACGCTGCTGCAACGCACGCTCGCCGAGATTCTTGGACTTGCACAGGGATACTGCAAAGGACGAGGCGGTTCGATGCACCTTCAGTGGGCCGAAGCGGGCGCGCTGGGCACCAATGCAATCGTCGGCGGCGGCGTGCCGCTCGCTGCCGGCGCCGCATGGGCACACAAGCATGCTGGCACTGATGCCGTTGCGGTAACGTACTTCGGCGACGGCGCAGTCAATATTGGCTCTGTGCTCGAGACGATGAATCTCGCCGCCGCCTGGAAGCTGCCGCTGTGCTTCTTCATCGAAAATAACCGTTATGCGGTCTCAACCACAGTAGAAGAGGCCACCGCAGAGCCACGTCTTTCGGCACGCGGATTGGGGTTCAACATCGTTAGCTGGAAGGTCGATGGCATGGATCCGCTCGCCGTCTATCTGGCGATGCAGCAGGCACTTGCTCATATGCGCTCAGGCAAAGGGCCCGCCTTAATCGAAGCGGACGTGTATCGCTTCTTCCATCAGAATGGTCCCTTCCCTGGAAGCGCCTTCGGCTACCGCACCAAGGAAGAAGAACAGCAGTGGCGTGCCCGCGACCCGCTGGACCTAGTCGCACGCCGCATGCAGGAGCGCGGATTGATTAGCTCCGAGGAAGTGACGGCGCTCCGCGAGCGCGTCAAGGAGGCGATGCGCGCGGCGACGGCCGCACTAACCGAGGCCGATCCGTCAGGCAAGGCAGGCAAGCGCCGTATCCGTCCGGAACTCTGGCCGAGCCCCGACTTCCGCGACGTGGGTATCCGCAGCGAGCTCCACGAACTGGAGACACTGCGCTTCGAAGACACGGACACGTTCACAGGCAAACTGGCGGAACGCAAGTTCATCGACGTGGTCGCCGATGTGATGGGTCGCCGGATGGAAACGGATGCGGCCGTCGTCGTAATGGGAGAAGACGTGCATCGGCTCAAGGGTGGCACCAATGGCGCGACGCGGGGTCTGCGTGAGCGCTTCCCCGAGCGTGTGCTTGGAACACCAATCAGCGAGAACGCGTTTGTCGGCCTGGGCGGTGGCATGGCGCTGGATGGCCGGTTCAAGCCGGTAGTGGAGTTCATGTATCCGGACTTCATGTGGGTGGCCGCCGACCAGGTATTCAACCAGATTGGCAAGGCGCGTCATATGTTTGGCGGAGAGAGCGACGTCCCGCTGGTGCTGCGCACCAAGGTCGCCATGGGTACCGGCTACGGCTCGCAGCACTCGATGGACCCGGCCGGCGTTTTTGCCACGAACCCGGGCTGGCGCATCGTCGCCCCCTCGACTCCGTTCGATTACGTCGGCCTGCTGAACACCGCCCTTGCCTGCAAGGACCCGGTGCTCGTAATAGAGCATGTAGATCTCTACAACGCCGCCGGCGTCGGGCCGACGGAAGATTTTGACTATCACCTGCCGGTCGGCCGGGCCGCCGTGCGGCGCAGCGGCAAGGAGCTCACGCTAATTACCTATCTGTCGATGGTCAGTCATTCGCTCGAAGCCGTAGAACAGACCGGTATCGATGCCGACGTGATCGACTTGCGCTGGCTGGACCGAGCGAGCCTCGATTGGGACACAATCGAACGAAGCCTTCAGAAGACCAACAACGTATTGATCGTCGAGCAAGGCGCCCGTGGCACATCATATGGCGGGTGGCTTGCTGACGAAATCCAGCGTCGCTATTTCGACTGGCTGGATCAGCCGGTGCAACGCGTCACGGGTGCAGAAGCGTCGCCCAGCATCTCGAAAGTACTGGAACGTGCAGCGGCCGCGCGCACCGAGGAAGTCGTCGAAGGATTGCGACTCGTGATGCGCGACAAGGGTGCGGCCTGACCTCACCCAATCAAACAAACTAAGGATTGCTTATGATTATTAACATGCTCGTTCCCCTCGAAGTCGGCATTGCGATTCGCGACCTCTCGCGCATGCGGCACTTCTACGAACACGTGCTGGGCTTCGCGTTCGTCAGCGAAACCGTGGTGTCACCCCAGCAAGCCATTCAGGCGGCCATGCATGCGAGCGGCTACACAGTCGTGCGCCTGCAGACCACCTATGGCGAACGTATCAAGCTGCTCGCCCCGAACGAAGCGCCCGCTGCCGAAACGGTAACCGGCTACATCCTCGACAAGCCCAACACGATGTACCTGACTTTCATCCTGGATGATATCCAGGCCGTGGTTGACCGGTTGATCGGTGCGGGTGTCGAATTCATGACCGGTCCACGGAGCGTCGGCGTCCGCGAGGGAGTCTACCTAGCATTCTGCCGCGACCCGGAAGGAAACGTGCTCGAACTCGTCCAGTACACGGATATCGCGGCCTACCGGTCGGATCTAGAGTTGTCCACTATCGTTGCGAGGCATGACTGAGATGGCCACCCTTTTGCGTATGCCCGAGGTGGCGGCTAATGCCACCCATGCCACGCTGCAGGCGTGGACCAAGAGCGAAGGCGATCCGGTCGCGATTGGCGATTGCATCGCCGAGATAGAAACCGACAAGGCCGTGGTCGAACTCAACGCGGATACTGCCGGCGTGATGGGCCGCCAGTTAATCCGGGCCGGTCAGGACGTGGAAGTCGGTGCGGCGATCGGCGTGCTTCTGGTGAACGGCGAAACTCATGTCGACATTGACGCGCTGATCGCCTCGGCGGCCCCAAATGCGTCTAATGCCCCCGCCGCCGTCGGCGAAGTGTCGGCTGAGGTCACGCCCTCTTCAGCGTTGGTCTCCGGGGCGGCAGCGCCGGCCGCACAAACGTCCCCGGCACGCGTGTTCGCCAGCCCCGTCGCACGCCGTCTTGCCTCTGAGCGGGGGCTGGATCTCGGTACGCTGAAGGGCAGCGGTCCTAATGGACGCATCGTTAAACGCGACATCGATCTGGCCCACTCGACAGCAGCACCTGCACCGCCGGTCCGGCCAACGACATCAGCACTTCAGCCGGCGGGAGACTTCACCGAAGTGCCGCATAGCGGCATGCGCCGAACCATTGCGCAGCGTCTCACGGAGAGCAAGTCCACCATTCCGCACTTCTACCTGACGGTGGACTGCCGGATGGAACGGCTACTCGCCCTGCGTGCCGAGATTAACGCTACTGCACCGCGCAAGATTTCAGTCAACGATTTCATTGTGCGCGCGGTAGCTGTTACGCTGCGCGACGTACCTGAAGCCAATGTAGGCTGGACCGACGCCGCAATGCGCCGGTACCACCACGCGGACGTTGCCGTCGCCGTGTCGACTGACGCCGGCCTAATCACACCAATCGTACGCGCGGCCGAAACGAAGTCACTTGCCGTCATCAGCGCCGAGATCGCCGATCTGGCCGCGCGGGCGCGTGCCACGCGGCTGCGACCTGATGAGTATCAGGGTGGCAGCTTCAGCGTCAGCAACCTCGGCATGCATGGGGTGGCGGAATTCTCCGCGATCATTAACCCGCCGCAGGCGGCGATTCTTGCCGTGGGCGCCACTCAGGCCGTGGCAGTGATCGAAGACGGCGTCGTCCAGGGAGCTCAAGTCATGCGCTGCACTTTGTCTGTCGACCATCGCGCGATTGACGGCGCACTCGCCGCACAATGGCTGGCGGCCTTCAAGCGGTCGATCGAAAACCCGCTGTCGATGTTGATCTGAGGAAAACGACGTGAACTATCCCCCATTTGATCTAATTGTCATCGGCGGTGGACCAGGCGGCTACGTCGCCGCTATCCGCGCAACGCAACTCGGCATGAAAACGGCGCTTGTCGAGAAAGCGCAGCTTGGCGGCATCTGCCTAAACTGGGGCTGCATTCCAACTAAGGCGTTGCTGCGCTCTGCCGACGTGCTCCGCCAGGCCAGGAACGCCGAAGCATTTGGCGTCAGGGTTGGCACGGCTCAGGCCGACTTGCCTGCAATGGTGGCTCGCTCGCGTGCGGTCGCAGGCCAGCTCAACAAGGGTGTGGCGCACCTGATGAAGAAAAACGGCGTCACAGTCCTGGCCGGTCACGGCCGACTGACGGGTGGAGGTTCAATAGAGGTCACCGACCAGGACGGTTCGGTGGCAAAGCTAACGGCGCGCAACATCATCCTCGCCACCGGTGCGCGATCCCGTCAAGTGCCAGGACTTGAGTCAGACGGCAAAACAGTCTGGACGTATCGCGATGCACTAGCGCCGCCCAGTGTCCCAAAGCGCATGCTGATTGTCGGCGCTGGAGCAATTGGGATCGAGTTCGCGAGCTTCTATCATGCGATCGGTGTCGAAGTGACCGTCGTGGAGATGGCCGAGCGGATCCTTCCGGTGGAAGACTCCGAAGTTTCTGCCGAGGTGGCCATTCGACTGAGCCGGGACGGCATTGCGTTGCGCACGGGCACCGCCGTAAAGCGAGCTGAGCGCCAAAACATGGCTTGGGACATCGAGTTGCAAGGCGCTCAGGGCAAGCCGCCCGAGCACGTCCTGGTCGACGTGGTGCTGGTCGCCGCAGGCATTGTCGGCAATGTAGAAGACCTAGGTCTGGAGAACACCGCGGTGAAGGTTGAGAAGACCCATATCGTTACCGACGCATTCAGTCGCACCGACGAACGGGGGGTTTATGCAATCGGCGATGTCGCGGGTCCGCCATGGCTTGCGCACAAAGCCAGCCATGAAGGTGTGATCTGTGTTGAGGCAATCGCTGGACTCAAGCCGCATGCGCTCGAACCGAAACAGATCGCCGCCTGCACATACAGCCACCCGCAAGTGGCCAGCGTGGGTCTTACCGAAGCACAGGCCAAGGCGAGCGGCTACCAGCTCAAGGTGGGCAAGTTCCCCTTCGCTGCGAACGGTAAAGCGATTGCTATGGGTTCGACCACCGGCTTCGTGAAAGTCGTTTTCGACGATGCCAGCGGCGAGCTACTCGGCGCGCATATGGTCGGCGACGAAGTCACCGAAATGATCCAGGGCTTCGTCATCGGGCGAACGCTCGAAACAACCGAGGCAGAATTGATGGCGTCAATTCTGCCGCATCCGACGATGTCCGAGGCGATGCATGAGGCGGTGCTGGCGGCGTACGAACGCGCGCTGCATATCTGAAGTTCGACTCGCCTGGTTTAATCCAACGTCATTGGATGCGCATGTATAACTTCGACAAACGCACTCTGCTGCTGACAGGCGCGAACGGCGGTATCGGCCGCGAAATCGCGAAGCTGTTTCACGCAAATGGCGCGAACCTGGTCCTCACCGATCTCGACGGGGCCGGCTTAAACGCGTTCGCCGCCGAGCTTGGATCGGATACCGCACGCGTCGTCACGCTGCGCATGGACGCGACCGAACCCGACGACGCTGCTCAAGCTGTCGAGCTCGCGCAACGATGTTTCGGTGGCATCGATTTCCTGGTGCCGTCGGCAGGCGTCTATGAAACACAACCCGTCGACCAAATGACTGACGAACAGTGGCGCCGGACACTGTCGATCAACCTCGATAGCGTGTTCTATCTGTGTCGTCGAGCAATTCCGGCTTTGCGCGCGAACAGCGCGATTGTCAACCTTACCTCTGTCGCCGCGCATCGAGGGGCCTTTTACAACGCGCATTACTCGGCTTCCAAGGGCGGCTTGCTCAGCTTGACACGGAGCCTGGCCCGCGAACTGGGTCCAGGTACACGCGTCAATGCCGTATCACCCGGCATCATCGACACCCCGATGACCACGGCACTAATCGCAACGCGCGGCACCGATTCGGTCGAGCAGACACCGCTCAAGCGTCTCGGCTATCCACGCGAAGTCGCGGCGGCGGTTGGCTTCATGTGCAGTGATGCGGCGAGCTTCATCACCGGTGAGGTGCTACACGTTAATGGCGGCCTCTATATCGCCGGCTGAGCCCGCATCGCTTGTGGCGCATTATTTCCTTAACGGGCCAGTTCGGCCCCTTGCATCGGACACTTACCATGCTCAACCTGAAAGACTCTTCCCTACTACGTCAGCAATGCTACATCGACGGTCGATGGATCGACAGCGAGCGGCATATCGAAATCACCAATCCCGCAACCGGTGAACGCGTCAGCATTGTGCCGTCGCTCGGCGCAGCCGAGACTCGCCTGGCCATCGAAGCCGCCAACCGCGCGCTCCCCGCGTGGCGAGCACGCACAGCCAAAGAACGGGCAGCGTTGCTGCGCAAGTGGTTCGAACTGGTGCTCGAGAACCAAGACGACCTGGCGCGAATCATGACGGCTGAGCAAGGCAAACCCTTCACCGAGGCCAAGGGCGAAATCGCCTACGCGGCATCGTTCATTGAATGGTTCGCGGAGGAAGGCAAGCGCGTCTATGGCGAAACCATTCCCGCGCCGCTCAGCGATCAACGAATCGTGGTCACAAAGGAGCCCATTGGCGTGTGCGCCGCTGTAACTCCGTGGAATTTTCCTGCGGCGATGATTACCCGCAAAGCGGCTCCCGCGCTCGCGGCCGGGTGTACGATGGTCGTCAAGCCAGCATCGCAAACCCCGCTCACCTCCCTCGCATTGGCAATGCTCGCCGAGCGCGCCGGGATACCAGCGGGCGTGCTATCTGTCGTCACCGGCGGGGCGCAGGCGATCGGGGGGGAATTGACTACGAACCCGCTCGTACGCAAGCTCAGCTTCACGGGCTCCACCGAAGTGGGACGCACGCTGATGGCACAGAGCGCCGCTACCATCAAGAAAGTGTCGATGGAACTGGGCGGTAACGCGCCCTTCATCGTGTTCGACGACGCAGATCTCGACGCTGCCGTTGAAGGCGCAATGGTGTCGAAGTACCGCAACGCCGGCCAGACATGTGTCTGTGCCAACCGGCTGTATGTCCATACCAAGGTCTACGACGAGTTCGCCTCTAAACTCGTCGCCGCCGTGCGGGCGTTGAAGATTGGCAACGGCATGGAAGAGGGGGTAAATATCGGCCCGCTTATTGATCAGAAAGCCGTGGCCAAAGTTGAGGAACACATCTCTGACGCGCTCGGCAAAGGTGCGCGGCTGCTCAGTGGGGGACAGCGTCATGCGCTCGGCGAATCGTTTTTTGAACCGACTGTGCTCGCCGACGTGACACCCGGCATGCTGGTGGCGCGGGAGGAGACCTTTGGTCCTCTGGCCCCGCTGTTTCGCTTCGAGACCGAAGATGAAGTCGTGGCGATGGCGAACGACACCGAGTTCGGTCTAGCGAGCTATTTCTACGCACGCGACCTAGGACGCGTCTGGCGCATATCCGAACGGCTCGAATACGGCATGGTCGGCGTAAACACTGGCCTAATTTCCAATGAAGTGGTGCCTTTCGGCGGGGTCAAGCAATCCGGTGTAGGTCGCGAAGGCTCGCATTTCGGGATCGACGAATATCTGGTGATCAAGTACACCTGTATGGCAGGCATCTAGTCTTCCGACCTGCCCTTGCCCACCACTACACGCCCGGAGCCGAGCATGCAGATCGACGGCAACACCCATCTTGTCGGCCTCATCGCCCACCCTGTCTCGCATGTGCGCACGCCGCAGCTCTTCAACGCCTCAGCAGCCAATCAAGGCCTGAATGCCGTCTGCGTGCCATTTCACGTCAAGCCACCCCAACTGAAGGCATGGCTCAATGGTGTATCTACGCTACAAAACCTGCGTGGCCTCATCGTCACCATTCCGCACAAGGAAGCTGTGGCGGCCGCCTGCCACAAGCTCACCGACGCAGCCCATCTGATCGGGTCCGTCAATGCCATGCGCTTCGATCATGCCAAGGGTTGGTGGGTAGGGGGCAATTTTGATGGCGACGGCTTTATAGCCGGCTTGCAGGACCGCGGCCATTCGCTGGTGGGCAAACATGTACTGCAGATCGGCGCCGGGGGCGCCGGCAAGGCGATGGCCCATGCGATCGCCGCCGAACGCCCTGCTGAATTCGTCGTTTTTAACCGCTCGCCAGACAGGGCCGCGGAGCTCGTCGACACGCTGACGAGCGCATTTCCGACGACTCCCATACGCATGGGAGACGACAACCCTGAAGGCTTCGATGTTGTCGTCAATGCGACATCGCTTGGCCTTCGTGACACAGACGCCCTGCCCCTATCTCCAGATGGACTGCGTCCGGGCATGCTCGTTTGCGAGGCAGTCATCCGGGATGACGACACCCCCCTGCTCAAGGCGGCGAAGGAACGCGGCTGCGGTATCCATCACGGGCAATGGATGTTGTACGGGCAGATCGTACAAATCGCACGTTTTCTCGATATTCCTCTGGCCACTGAGTTCGTCGATCATATTCTTGGACCACCAGACTAGTGGTCTTGCCCCCGGTACATGCCCGAGTTCGTCACCGACTACGTCACCACCTCGACCTGCGAATCGACGCATGCTTGAGCGGCGGGCGGTGACGGAATTTCCTGCAGCGCCGCCTTTGCCTGCCCGTTTCTTGGCGCCGTAAAAGCTGTCGCGGAAGTAGCCCGTTACGACACAGTCGGCTAGACAGACTTGCGACGAAAGACAACCATTTTCGCCTCGGTTTTCTGTACTAGTTCACCGTGTTGATTGAGCGTGTCAGATTGCATCGTAACGATACCCATGTCGGGTTTGGAGCGCGAGGGTTTGATGGCGATGATTCTGACTTCCACACGAAGTTCGTCGTCGGGTCGAGTGGGTTTTGGAAAACTGATCTCCATTCCCGCTCCGATCAGTCCATTCGCGATAGGCAGGCTGCCGACGAGCAGCTTCATCGTAATGGCCGCGGTGTGCCAGCCACTTGCTGCCAATCCGGCAAAGAAAGTATGTTCGGCCGCTTCCTCGTCGAGGTGGAAAGGCTGAGGGTCATACTGCCGGGCGAAGCTTTTGATTTCATCAACGCTTACGCGATACTTACCGCTCGTAAACAGATCTCCGACTGAGAGATCCTCGAGATAGAGAGGGGATGTGGGATTCGAAGTCATGATCTCTTGCACTGTTTCAGAACTCATTGAAGTCGGGCTTGCGTTTCTCACTGAATGCGGCGATTGCCTCTTTCGCTGCGCCGGCGGTAATCATTCGACCGAACACTGCCGTTTCTTCACTCATTTGAGCCTCGATTGCGGCGCGCTCGCTCATTTTCATCAATCGCTTGGTCTCTACTACCGAAAACAGCGGCTTCGCAATTAGTTTCGCGGCCTCAGACTGTGCGAACGCCAGCGTTTCGGCCGCTGGCAGGACCTGGTTCGCGAGTCCCATTTCCAGTGCGAACTGCGCATCGAACGGTTCACCCATCAAAAGTGCACGTGCTGCACGCTGATAGCCGAAAAGCTTCGGCAACAGCAGGGTCGACGCACCTTCTGGACAAACGCCGAGGCTAGCAAACGGCAAGCTGAACTTCGCGTTATCGCCGACAAACACGAGATCGCAATGCAATAACATCGTCGTGCCGATTCCCACAGCTGCGCCGCACACTGCGGCAATCACAGGCTTCGGAAAGACGCTGAGCGCACGCAGAAACTTCCATACAGGCGCATCGGCGGTATTGGGAGGATTCGTCACGAAATCGCCCAGGTCGTTCCCTGCGGAAAAGCTCTGCTCATTGCCACTCAAGACAACAACACGAATCTGTGCGTCGTCCGCAGCTTCGCTTAGCGTTCGCACGAGCACCTCATACATCGCCGCCGTCATCGAGTTCTTCCTGTCGGGACGATTGAACGTGATCGTCAGCAAGCCCGATTTCTTATCTACCAGGATGTCACTCATTGATTGCCCCTTTGTTTCCGTCGATGACCACTACGACCGGCAGTGGCTCGCGCCGGACGCAGGTCCCACTGACGAGTCGGCCGGGCTCTCCGCGTTGACGACTTTCGAATCGACCGTAAGTTGCAGTAACGGCGAGCGAAACTCGCAGCCATGCTGCAGCGAGCATCGCCCGAACTTGGTGCGCGGCATTCGTGAATCGCCCTGTCAGCGGATACAACAGGCAGCCACAAAGCCGCTAGACTGCATCCGATGACAAGTTACCGAAAGTTCACGCAAATGCTGCTATGACCGCGCATTCGTAGTGGTGCGCGCCGATGGCTCCCGCGATCATCATTTCATTGCACGATGTGTTGCCGCCGTGCCGATCACCCCATCAGAACGACTTTGCCAAAAGGCCGATCCTCGATTAGATGGCGCAAAGCTTCGCCCGCTTCCGCGAAGGGGTAGATCCGATCCACGATTGGCTTGACGGATCCACTGACGACCAGCGGGATGATCTCGCGCCACGCATCGGCGATCGTAGCCGGTGACTGGGCAAACAGAGAGAAACCTGCCATCCGCGCGCGTTTCCAGATCAGGTCTGTCACGTCGATGGTGGTTTTGCGCCCAGCGGAATAGCCCAGTGTGATCAGTACACCGCCAAGGCCCAGGCTGCTCAACGCCTCACTCGTCACGGTGCTACCGATGCTCTCGATGACGATATCGGCGCCCTTGTCGCCCGTGATCCTGCGAACGCCATCAGCAAGACCTTCCGCGCTGAGGTCAATCACGTCCTCGAAGCCGAGTTCGCGTGCTCTCGCGGCTTTCTCTGGGCTGCCAGCCGTCGAGATCACCTTACCGGCACCCTGCGCCCGCGCGAGCTGATAGGTTGCGTTGCCGACCGAGCCACCAATTCCCGGAGCCAGCACCGTCATGCCCGGTTTGAATCCGGCTTGCCCCAGCGTGATCTGCGCCGTCAGATAGGCCACTGGAATGCTAGCCGCCACGACGTCCGCGATCGTATCAGGCGACGCCAGATGTTCCGGTTTCACCAACAGCCATTCCTGCCATGTGCCATTTTCACCAACGCCGTAGGGTCCAGTGAACATCACGCGGCTTCCCACTTTGAGCCCGGAGTCACCTGCATCCTCAATGACACCGACGCCCTCATTGCCGAGCACCAGCGGTGCCTTGGCCCGAGGGTGTCCACCTGACAGGACCGTGTACTCGAGCGGCGTGACGCCGGCGGCAGTCACGCGAACTAACACCCGGTCCTTCGCCGGTTGCGGCTTAGGTAAGTCGATCTTCCGCAACGCGTCATATCCCGAAAAAGTTTCCGCCTCAATCACCCACATTGTCATTTATCCTATAACGTGACAGACCTGTACGTTACATTAATGGTAAGTACTGACCTGTTACTTTGTCAAGCAAGAAATCGAAACAGACGCCACTTGATCGGCGACTGGGCAGCGCCGCGACTCCGCCCCATCACCGCATCGGTCTGAGATCGCTTTCGTTAATTTCGCTAATGTTCATAACCCGTATTTGGGCGGCATCGAAAATGGACAAGTCAATTATTTTGATCGTCGGCGCGCTTACAAGTATCGGTCACGCTACTGCCCTCGCTTTCGTTGACAGCGGGGCGCGTCTCGTCGTTTCGGGCCGTCGCGAAGCGGAAGGCAAGGCATTCGAAGCCGAGCTGCGCGAACGTCGCTTGGACGCCACATTTATCCGTGCCGACGTCCGTCATGACGACGATGCCCGAAACCTCATCGACCAGACCGTTTCGCGCTTCGGCCGCATCGACGCGGCGATCAATAACGCCAGCACTGAAGGCCAGCCAGGTCTCATGGTCGAGCAGACGGCGGAAAGCTATGCAGTGACCTTCGATACCATGTTGGGCACGCTGCTCAGCATGAAACACGAACTGCGCGCAATGCAGCCACTGAAGCGCGGTAGCATCGTCAATGTGTCGTCAACTTATGTGCACGAGGGCGCGGCTCACACATCGGTCTACGTCGGCAGCAAGCATGCGGTCGACGGGATGACCAAGTCGGCAGCGCTCGAAGGAGCTGCGATGGGCGTTCGCGTCAATGCAGTCGCGCCAGGTCC
Organism: Paraburkholderia sp. GAS32; assembly: GCF_050434225.1. NCBI lineage: Bacteria > Pseudomonadati > Pseudomonadota > Betaproteobacteria > Burkholderiales > Burkholderiaceae > Paraburkholderia > Paraburkholderia sp. GAS32. The sequence continues at coordinate 51,182 of NZ_JBNPVS010000052.1, forward strand.
GACCGACACCGGCATGCTCGATCGTTTCACCGGCACGGCGGAGCGCAAGGCGTTGCTCGTGTCGACGCTCCCGCCTAGCCGGATCGGCAAGCCCGACGATGTCGCCCGCGCCATCTTGTTTCTCGTGTCCGACGCGGCGGCGTCCGTGACTGGCCAGATCGTCACTGTCGATGGCGGTAAGACCGCCCGGTGATAAGTACAGAGGCATAGAACGCGCGTCAACGCGCCTGCATGCTCGAAGGCCGGAAATAAGCTACTTATTCACTCCAGCAGCCGAGAAAGGTCAGCGCACGCAATTCCCATCAAGATCCGTGGGCGCCCGGCGGACACGCCGAAAGTCACTGTAAATCTACGCACGCCGGGTGGTCCGAGCCAGATCGCGAAGCGCGCCCCATCATCGGCGACCGCTCGTATCGTATTGATCGAAGTTCGCGCTTCAGCGCATTACCTTGGTCCCACGCAGTGCACTTACTCCGCTCCCATGCAAGATGGTGCTGATCTATCGATGGTGACCAAAGTCGAGGCCGAGGCACTAACCAAAGGTTCCGCCATACGCACCACCATCCAGAAGCAGGTTTTGGCCCGTTATATATCCGGCTCCGGCTCCACACAGGAAAGCACATGCTAGGCCGAACTCATCGGGCAGCCCAAACCGTCCCGCGGGAATCTGTGCGAGAAGATATTGCTCTGCCTCCTCGATACTTTTGCCAGTCGACGTGGCGATTGATTGCGACGCAGCCCCGAGCCGATCAGTAGCGTGAGGACCTGGCAGCAGATTATTGATAGTGACGTTGTGCTTCACAACCTGCCGCGACAGTCCTGCCACGAACCCTGTGAGCCCGGCCCGGGCGCCGTTCGACAAGCCCAGAAACGCGATCGGTGCCTTGACGGCACTAGAAGTAATGTTAATGATACGTCCGAAGCGCCGGTCGATCATACCGTCGATGCTCTGCCGGATGAGTTCGATCGGAGCGATCATGTTCGAATCGACGGCCTTGATCCAGTCGTCGCGCCGCCAATCGTGGAAATCCCCAGGCGGCGGGCCGCCTGCATTCGTTACGAGAATGTCGACGTGCGGCGTGGCCTTCAATGCGACTTCGCGTCCTTCAGGTGTCGTAATGTCGCAAACAACTGTATGGACAGTTACTCCAGTCCGCTTGCGAATCTCCTCAGCCGTCGACTCGAGCGCATCTCTTCCTCTTGCTGCAATGACAAGATTGACGCCTTCCATAGCGAGGCTGAGCGCGCAACCCTTCCCCAAACCTTTGCTTGCACCACAGACCAATGCGGTACGTCCTGCAATTTTCAGATCCATCAGTTTCCCCTTGAATTAGAGGTGAGTACAAGAGAGTTTCGGGCAATTCACTTCGTAGGTCAAAACGAGGTACCGGCATCATCAGGCTGGTCGTCCACGGATTCATTCTGAACCGGAACATAGCGAGCGACGTGGCAGCGTCGAGACATCAGAATGTAGGCGCTAGAAAACTGATCGAGACGCCAACCGTTCCTCAAAGGCCACCCTATGTAAAGCGATTGGCCACTAAGCAGCCCTCCCTCGCTGCCCGCTCGAACAAAGACACAGACACGATGTGTGACAGCATGACAAACTTTTATGGTTCCCTGAGTACATATTCGGAATTAGACTCAATGACGGGCACGATGCGCGACAGTCGACTGGCGTCAAACATGCAATCGAAACGAAACGGGTGCATTGGCCACGTGAGCCGGTGTAGATGGTCACCAGATATCTGACTATATCGGCCAAGTCAGCGAATCCGCCTTCCGGCAGAGCATCAATCTGTGCGCCGCGAACCCAGAACAGCTCTTCGATCGCTACCGACTGAAACTGTCGGCGCCAGCACCTACAAGGATGGCAAAGTGTGTTGCCCAGACTATAACTGGCTTGTCAGGTCTCGCGGTATTCCTCAGTCAAATTCAGCTTGCCCGACCGATATACACAACGCCGCGTGGGTGTTTTGGACGGAACCAATAGTCGCCATACTTTACTCAAACAGGGCAGCCCAGTCTTGAACGATCGTGCGTGAAACAACACGTCGATTCAGTCACCTTTGACCCGTGAGAACGATGATCGCTAGACTCTCTTACGATGCCCTGAAATCTGAAGACGACGTTCACGCTGCCGTCGACTTCGCTGCCATCCGGAACTCAGAAGACAATGAATCGCGACCCCAAACTAGCTTCCCGTGCAACCACCATCGAGCCGTTCAGGACCCTCTCCCTTTTGAGTCGGGCCAAATCGCTCATTGCCTCGGGTAAAGACGTCATTCGCCTCGATGTCGGTGAGCCCGACTTCGGAACGCCAGAACCTGTGCTAGCCGCCGCGCGTGCGGCGTTATCCGGGCAATCAGGGCGATACACTGAACCCGCCGGCAAACCAGAGTTACGTCAGGCAATTTCGAGCTTTTACAAGTCGCGCTATGGAGTGTCTATTGACCCTTCGAGAATCATTGTCACCACAGGGTCTTCAGCGGGCCTGTGGCTGGTTATAGCCGCACTGCTCGACCAGGGACAAAATATGTTGTCTGTTTTTCCCGGATATCCGTCGCACCGAGTCTTTGCGAACGTTGCAAACGGTACGCTTATCACCCTGAAATCAGAAACGGCAGACGAGATATGGCCCAGCGTGTCGCAGTGCGGTGCGGCATGGACTCCAGAAACCAGAGGTATCCTGATCGCGTCCCCTTCGAATCCGACAAGCGCAGTCATTCCATGGGAACACGCGAAGGCCTTGATGGACCTCGCAGCAAGTCGTGGTGGCAGCTATATCAGCGACGAGCTTTATCATGGCCTGCATTTCGAAGAGGCTGACCATACCGCTTTGGAATACCGAGACGACGCATTCGTCATCAATAGCTTTTCGAAATATTTTTCGATGACTGGCTGGCGTCTTGGCTGGGTAATCGTTCCTCCGGCATTTGTCGATGCTATCGACGTCCTCGCGCAGCACTTGTACCTATCGCCGCCAGAGATTTCCCAGCAAGCGGCGATGGCGTGTTTCACCCCGGAAACTTTATCCATCTGTGAGTCACGTCGCGAAATACTAAAAGAACGGCGCGATACGCTCTTGTCTGCACTGCAGGAAGCCGGCTTCCTCGTTCCGCATCCGCCTCAGGGCGGCTTCTATGTTTTCGCAGATGCGTCACGATTTACTATGGATAGCTATGCGTTCTGTCAAGAACTCCTGGAAGAAACACACGTGTCAGTCGCACCCGGCATTGATTTTGGAGACTTTCCCACCTACCTTCGCTTCAGCTTTTGTACCGATACGCAACGCTTGAGAGAGGCCGTTGGTCGGATCAATACCTACGTAAAATCTGACCGTCGGGCAAGCAATCACAGCTAGGAAACCTCCGCGATGTTTGGTGCCCAGAAGAGACCTTCCTGCACTTCGCGGCAAATCTTTGTATGCTACGGTACAAGCAATAATCTCCCGGAGCAGACATGGGAAACCTTGAAAAATCGTGCACTTTCGAAAGACGAGACTGGGTGCGCGTGGGACAGAGCCGGGCGGGAATCGAGAGAATCGAGGCCTTTTTTTCAGGTCACGCATATGAACTGCATCGTCACGACACGTATGCAATGGGGGTGACTCTCCACGGAGTTCAGTGTTTCGACTACCGCGGAAGTCGGGCCGATAGCGTCCCGGGGAATGTGATGATCATCCATCCGGATGAGCCGCATAACGGCCGTGCAGGGACCGAGGCAGGTTTCCTGTACCGGATGATGTATCTGGAACCGAGGCTCGTCCTTGACGCGCTAGAGGATAGACAAGGTCACCTACCAGTAATCAGGAAAGCCGTTCTGGACGACTCCAGGATACGCATTGCGCTCACCACCGCACTAAGCGACCTCGATTCGCGGCTGGAAGACCTTCAGACGGACCAGCTCATGATATCGCTGGCAGAAACACTCGCAAGTTACGATAGGAGCGTCCGTAAGCGCCCTGTCACTGCAACATGCAAAGTTGCAGTGAATCGGGCGCGAGAACTGCTGGATGCTCGCTGGTCGGAAGTCGTGTCGTCGGAAATGCTCGAAGATGCGACCGGCCTGGATCGATATACGGTGGCAAGACACTTTCGCTCCCTGTGCGGAACGAGTCCTTATCGTTATCTCGTCAGCCGACGTCTGGGCGAAGCCCGAGCCATGATTGCCGATGGTGAGCCGCTGATGGCGACAGCCATACGCTGTGGATTTTCCGATCAGAGCCACATGAACCGCCAGTTCAAAAACGCATTCGGGGTTACGCCTGGGCAATGGCGAGCGTTGTCGTACAAGCGGCGGACGGTCGAACCACACTAACCGACCAGATATTCGTTGAGTGCGCGCTCGTTGCAGAATGGCCCGTTGCTCGGCTCGGTAGTTGCCAGACTTCGACCGCCAGACGCCTAGTACGACATCCCGCAATTAGTTTTAACGATTGCAGATTGTCGTATCAGTCGAGGCAAGAACTATCGGCGCAAGGGCGAAATGTAGCGGCAGCCTGTCGCGGCTGGTGGCATTGTGCTATAATGTAACGTACCTGTACGCAACTTTGCTTAGTTGGCACCGGTCTGTTACTTTGTGAAGCGAGATATCGGAACAGGAAAAGGATGTGGATATGGAGGCACGAGCGCGCCCCCGCAGGGGAGCACCGCTAAAGGGCGAAGTCAGTGCTCGCGAGCGCATCCTGGCGACAGCAAGCCAGTTGTTTTACCGCGAGGGCATCCGCGCCATCGGCATTGACACAGTTGTCGAGCGATCCGGGGTATCAAAAACAAGCCTATATCGCCTGTTTGAATCCAAAGACGCCTTAATCGCGGCGGTCGCCGCCGAACAGGATCGGTCGTTCTGGACATGGTGGGATCGCATTGAAAAGCAACACGCGGATGACCCGCGCGCGTTGTTGGACGCACTGCTATCCGGTATCGCGAAACGGATCGCGCACCGGACGTATCGTGGTTGTCCCTTCCTTAACCTAGCAACGGAGTTTCCCGACAATGACCATCCTGGCCGCGTCGTTGCCCGCGGCAACAAGGAGGAAATGCGTGCGAAGCTTGCAACCATAGTTGCCCGGATTGGCGTCGACAATCCCGGCCGCATTGCATCTCAGATAATGCTGATCATCAATGGTGCGTATGTCACCGGCCTGATGGAACAACCGGATGATCTGCAAGACGACCTCGTCGACGCCGTCACCAAATTGCTAGCCTAGATACTATGCGAGAGCAGTGAAAGTTAGCCCGCAGGAGTAGACGGGATTACTCGACGGGGTGAGCGCGATTCCACCAGTTTTCCCTTACACAATACTCAATGCTCCGAAGACCCGACAGGGCTTCCCGGCGGCAAGCTTGAGCAGGTCGACGCGCCAGCGGAATCCGTTGCCTGGAAAGCCCCGATGACCACAATCCTCGTCACGGGAGCAACTGGCAAGCTGGGCGGCCAAGTGGTCGAATTCCTACTGCGCCGTGTTTGGACCTCACACCGATCACGTCGCCCTCAAGATGATCCATGCGCTGAAGCAGATGTGATGATCTCTTTACGAGGAGAAGGACGTCGATCTTACATATGACTGTCGATGAAGCGTACGGTGCGCCCCCAAGCGATTTGAGCTGCTTCGGGGGCAAAGCTATCGCGTTCATCGCACTGGAAGCCGTGATCAGCGTTATAAGTGTAGACGTCGACCGTCGGTTGCTTCGACTTGATCGTCTCGACGTCACTCATTGGAATGTGCGCGTCCAACTCACCGAAATGCAGCATAGTCGGGACTTTCGGGGACTGATCTGCCATCCTAACGATCTGGCCGCCATAATAACCGACTGCCACCGAGAAGCCCGGCAGATTGACCGCCGCGCCATAGGTCAGCGTTCCCCCAAGGCAGAAGCCGGTGACCGCGATCTTGCCGACGTCGGCAATCGCATTACGTGCGGCAGCGACGTCTAACATCCAGGCCTGGATCGGTGGATTGGCGACAAAGCGCATTGCGCCCTGCACTTCCTCCGGCGAATAGCCGCATTCGAACCCCGCTTCAATGCGATCGAACAGGGCCGGCGCAATCGCGACGTAACCGAGCGCAGCAAAGCGGTCGGCGACTGAGCGAATGTGGTGATTGACGCCGAAGATTTCCTGAATGACAACGATGCCGCCCTTGGGCACCCCCGCTGGATCGGCGCGATAGGCACCCAACTCGTGGCCGTCGTCGGCAGTCAATTTGATATACGTTCCCATGAATGGAATCCTTTACTTTGAGGAAAATAGGAAGTCGAAGACCTCCCAACCCGGACCAATTTCGTCCCTCTTGCGTAGTCCTCTAACGCGCTGCGTCGCCGCGACCGTACTCTGCAGAGAGGTCGTCGAGCTTCGTCTTAAGTTCCGGTAGGACGTTATAGTCAGCGCCAGCGAGCGTGTCGGTCAATTGCTCGGTTCGGCTCGCACCGAGAATGACGGACGTAATTGCCGGGTTCGCCAGGATCCAGGCGACTGCCAATTTCGGCAACGCTTCGCCTTCTTCTCCAGCGATCTCACGCAGCTTGCCAATCGTCACGAACTCGCGCTGATGCCAGTAGCGGGCCCGATACACGGCACCGAACTGTCCGACTTCCGCCGAAAAACGCCCCTTTTCCGGCGCCTCGTCCAGCTGATATTTCCCGCTAAGAAGGCCACCGGCCAGCGGGTTGAACGGAATCACCGCTAGGTTTTCCTCTTGAGCCAGCGGCAACAGTTCCCGCTCAATCTCCCGGAACAAAAGGTTGTAACGAGGCTGCACCGAGACGAAGCGCACTAACCTCAGCGTATCCTGGCGGCCGATAGCGCGCGCTAATCGATAGGCCAGGAAATTTGAAACGCCGATATAGCGGGCCTTGCCCGAACGGACGATGGCGTCGAGCGCTTCCGCGGCCTCATCTAGCGGCGTCACCAGGTCATCCATGTGGAGTTGATAGAGATCCACATAGTCGGTGTCCAAACGCCGCAGGGATGCGTCGATCGCGTCAAGGAGATGCTTGCGAGACGAGCCACGATCCCAAGGGGATGGCCCCATCGGCCCTCCCGCCTTCGTCCCCAGAATGAATCTGTTGCGCTTGCCTTTCAGCCAGCGACCGGTGATTTCCTCCGCTCGGCCGACGCCAGGAAGATCTGCGCCGCCCGGATAGGCGTCTGCAGTGTCAATGAAATTCACACCGGCGTCCGCCGCCTTGTCGAAGACCCGAAATGACTCGGCTTCATCGGTCTGCTTGCCGAATGTTCCAGTGCCTAAGCAGAGACGGGAGACAGACAGTCCCGTTCGGCCGAACTTCGTGAACTGCATGAAGAACCCCCGCGATGTGATTTTTGACAAATCGGGTCGTCTCTCCGACGTTTCACGCCTAACAGAAGAGATGTCGAATTCTGCCGCCAAGCTCGCCAGAACCCGGCGCTGTCTAACCGCTAGGCTTCGATCCAAAGCGGTTTCGACGATCGGACCGTTTCTTCTCTCGAATGCGTTGCATCGACTTTAACGCGCAGTTGGGCCGACTTGGAGCGCCGCGCCGTAGCGTGCGCTCATCCGCGCTCGGTTCGCGGCGCGATCCGCACGGATCTGTAAAGCAGGTACACCACGATGAACTGAAGGATGGCGATAAAGAGTGGCCCGGCGCATTTGCCAAGATCATGCTCATACAGACCGATTCCGGCATCCAGTAATTGCATGACGCCAGCGAGCGCACCCAGGATCAGCAACGAAGGTGCCGCCTGTTTGTAGATCGCCCCCAATGCAAACAGAGCCAGAGGAATTGTGCGCGCCGCCGCGTACATCGCCAATATCAACGACGCCTGCGTTGGAACAGATTCGGCAGGAACAAGGTATTGCGGACGAATGATCCCTACGATGGAAAAGCCGCTCGCAACCAGGACATTGAATGCCGTGACCAGCGAAGCCAGCCGCATCGCCCTTGTTGTTGTCATTGATTCCTCTCTCTGATCGCGCCACCCATCGCTGACCTCCACGTTATGTTGTCAATTCCAGCACCTGATGTTGGCGACTGTGTCCTGGTAGAAGGTTTCGTCGAGCCCCGCTACACCTTGCCGATAGACCACCATGGCCCGAGAAGCTCTTTGCTTCTATCGCTTGCATCGGCGCACCTCACAAAGTGACGGATCTGTACGCCAAATTTATATTACTGACAGGTTGGTAACTTTGTCAATTAAAAAACGAGAATGAGATAAGGTTGATCATATGCAGGCACGGGCCCACCTTCGGCGAGGAGCCCCCCCGCGAGGGAGCAAAGCCAGCGGCGGCGAACACATCCTTGCGACAGCAAGCGAATTGTCCTACCGCGAGACATCCCGTGCCATCGGCATCGACACAGTAGTCGAGCGATCCAAAGTGTCGAGACGAACACTTCGTCGCGCCCGGATAGGGTGGTGAACCCTTGACGGGCCTGCAGGCTTCTTCACACTCCACCGACCTAGCGCTTTCATCTGAGACTGCCGTGCGGCCACATTGATTGCTTTGTCGCGGCTTTCGGATAACGCCTTCAAGCTCTTCGGCTGCAGGGATGTCAGTGGAGGGTCCTACTGAAGGACAGAACGCGCTCCGGGTCTTGACAGGTTATCCAACCTCCGATCACGTGGGAGCGTCTCACGCGCGCCACATTGCCTATGCCTTCGCCGCAAGAGGCGGCCTGTCACTGTGATGATCATCTTGCGCGCGAGTTGTGGCCCCGTCTACACGTTCTCGATAGCGCTCATTCCACCCATTAAAAACCCAAAAAGGTCAACCAGATCGGGACGCATGGCTTTAATGAAGAAGATGGCCTCCCAGGCCACCTCCTTCATCGAAGCCGCCGGGAGCCCACTCGACGCACCCACGCCTCGATATCAAATGCGATCAGATGATGCTTTGCCGTGAATCCCCAGTTGACTCCGGGGTCTCAATTACCCGGAACGCCCCCGGTGGGCGAGGAACACCACCCGTGTTCCCGGATTGCCCGTCCCACGTTCCCGATAGACACACTCCACACTATCTGCGGTGATCGTCTGCGCTAGAACGTTCGTCCGCGTGACTTTCTATTTCTGTGATGCGTTCATGCTCGTCTACCTTCGCGGCGTTCATAGGAATCGCCCAGCCTGCCTTGTTTCACGGCGAGGACCTGATCGCCAGCGCCGCAGCAGCGAATCAATCCGCACGCGTCGGATAGTCGGTGTAACCCTTTGGGCCGGGGGTGTAGAACGTTGCCATGTCTACGGCATTCAATGTCTCGCTCGTTTGCATGCGCTCCACCAGGTCGGGATTGGCGAGGAACGGACGGGCGAACGCGATGAGATCTGCCTGGCCTGCCTTGAGCGCACTTTCTGCACTGGCCCGATCGAAGCCACCTGCAAGGATGAACAAGCCCCCAAACGCAGCGCGAAGCCGTGATTTCAACTCGGCAGGCACCGCCGGCGCGCCCATTGCAGAATGGTCCAGCAGGTGGACGTACTGCAAACCCAGCTTAGACAGTTCCTGGACGAGCGCCAGGTACTGAGCCTCGACATCAGGGAATGCGCCCGTGCCGTTGAACACGCCGTAGGGCGACAAGCGGATTCCGACGCGATGGGCGCCAATAGCAGCTGCCGTGGCCCGAATGACCTCGAGCGCGAAGCGATTGCGCCTATCGATATCGCCACCGTAAGCATCGGTGCGCTGATTTACATTGGCGTTCAGGAATTGCTCGATCAGATAGCCGTTTGCGGCGTGCAACTCGACACCGTCAAATCCCGCTTCGATGGCGAGTCGAGCTGACTTCGCATATTCATCAACGGCGTGGCCGATGTCGGTCGCAGTCATCGCTCGCGGGATGCTATGCGGCTGCATGCCCAGCGAGTCGGTGTACATCTCGCCGGGGCACGCATCGCCCATCGGCCCCAGTACTTCCGCGCCCGCAGGAAGGTTCGCCGCATGTGTTACGCGGCCGGTATGCATAAGTTGCACAAAGATTTTGCCGCCCTTGGCGTGGACCGCATCGGTGACGGTCTTCCAGCCACGCACCTGCGCATCATTGAAGAGCCCGGGAATGCGTGCGTAACCCAGGCCGTTGGGCGACGGCGAGGTACCCTCGGTGATGATCAGCCCCGCCGAAGCGCGCTGGCCGTAATATTCAGCCATCAGCGCGTTGGGCGTGTTCGCATCGACGGCGCGACTGCGCGTCATTGGCGCCATGACGGCGCGATTGGCGAGCTGAATCGAAGCGACGCTGAGAGGTTCGAAAAGCATGATGATCCCTGAGTAAGTACAGGTCGTTCGAAAACCTGCTGTTGGTAGAGAACGGTCCAGGCGAATGAATATCAACCTCAGGAGGTCTGCGGTAGGTAACTGGGCCTGGCCGCAGTCATTCCTCGCTTTACCTGTAGCGTAACCTCATCGGCCAACACCTCATCCAAACCCGATTCGAGTCCGTCGAGTGCGCGCTTGACGATCTCGTCGGGACTGGACTTCGGGACATCGAACCCATGCGTGAGATCGGTATCGACGAAGCCCATGTGCAGTGCAAGTACCTGTGTGTTCTGCGCTACCAGCTCGTTGCGCAGGGCATTCGTGAGCGACCACGCGGCGGACTTGCTGGCCGAATAGGCGGCCAGCTCGCCGCCGTTCACCCATGAAGCGATCGACAACACATTGAGCAAAGCGCCACCACCATTGGCTTTGAGAATCGGCGCAAAGGCCTTGCTCATACGCAACATAGCGAAAAAATTGGTCTCGAACATACGTCGCGCGACGTCTTCGCTGTCCTGCGCAAGAAAGCCCCCTGGCTGAGCGATGCCGGCGTTGTTGATTACAAGGGTCACATCCGATGCGAAGTCTGCGGCGGCGGCCACGTCGTCTGGCTTGGTGACGTCGAGTCGCAGGGGTTGAACACCAAAGTCGGTGACTCCAGCAGAATCGCGCACGCCCGCGTAGACTTTGCGGGCACCGCGGGCAAGCAGCTCTCGCGCAAATGTCAGGCCGATGCCGCGATTAGCTCCCGTGACAAGGGCAATAGCGTTCTCAATCTTCATGGGGGACTCCTCGGGTGGAAAAACTCACTTGATCGTGACGACGACCTTGCCCTTTGCACGGCCTGATTCGATGTATGTCAGCGCTTCGTTGGTTGATTCGAACGGAAAAATGCGATCAATCACTGCGCGCAAGGCTCCCGTCTCGACGAGCTGGGTGATCGTGCGCAACTGCTGTCCGTCAGCCCGCATGAAGAGAAACGAATACTTCAGGTCAAGACGAGCCGCCTTCCTCCTGACTCCAGAACTCAGCAGGCGGACAATAAGCTTCACGAGCCACGGAGCTCCGATTTCTCTTGCAAAGGCGGGGTCAGGAGGACCAGAAATCGAGACGAGTGTTCCGCCGGGTTTCAGTACGCGCAGGGATTTGTCCAGCGTTGCCGCATCCTGGCTATGCAGGACCACATCGTAGTTTTGCAGAATTTTCTCGAAATCATCTTTCTTGTAGTCGATCACCAAGTCTGCCCCGAGGCTCTTCACCAGGTCAGCGTTGGCACTGCTCGTGGTGGTGGCCACCGTCGCCCCGATGTGCTTGGCCAATTGAATGGCAAGGCTGCCGACACCGCCTGATCCTGCCTGGATGAAGACCTTCTGCCCGTTCTTCAGATTGGCTCTTTCAACCAAAGCCTGCCAGACTGTCAAGCCGACCAGCGGGATCGATGCCGCGTCTTCCATGGTGACGTTTTTGGGTTTAAGCGCGACATTGTTTTCATTAACGGCAATGAACTCCGCAAACGTGCCGATGCGCCGATCAGGTGGCCGCGAATAGACTTCGTCCCCGACTTTAAACTGCCGAACACGCGATCCAACCTGAGTCACAATGCCCGCCACGTCATGGCCTAGCACAAGCGGCATGCGATAAGGAATGGTCAGCTTGAACTCGCCGCTTTTGATTTTGGAATCCAACACATTCAGACTCGCGGCGCGAACTTCGATCAGCACATCGTCATCTCGAAGCTCAGGCCGTGGCATTTCGCCTAGGTGCAGCGGGTCCTTCTTGCTGTATCGATTAATGACGAATGCTTTCATAAGGCCTTCTCTCTCGTAGATGAGTCAAGCGAGGGAATTAGTTTGCCCCTGGGGTTTCCATAGTTCTGCGCAATTTCACCGTTGGACCGCAGCGAGACATCAAGGCGAATTGCGCTTTGAGTCGCAGATTTTTTTGAATCCTGGCATCCAACACGCAGGCGGGGCGAGAATGTAGGCAGCAATTTCTATGATTCGCCAGCCTTGGGGCACCTATGCCGGAGGAGCCTCCAGTGGCAAGCGCGACGGCTCTCTTCAGTTTCATAGGAGCGCTCTTCTAGAAAGTGACCACGAAATCGATTGCAGTGATGGCAATGCAATCGCTATTGGACCTGGGCGGTCGCGCTTTTTTGATTTTAATATGATAATTATCATATTAAAATTCGAGTAAAAACGTCGACGCCAATGTACTTAGTCGTAAACAGGAGCGAGGTGTTTCAACGCCGCCTTCAGCAACGCGTCGGAAAGACTGGGGTCGTCGACAGCACGTGCCATGAGCAATGCGCCCACCATCGTGGCCGCAGTAACCAATGCGTGCTCATGCGCGCCGGGCTGCCCCCAGTCGGGCGACTGACGAGCAATGACATCAATCATTTCCTTAATGCGATGCGTGGCGGCTCGCCGTACCTCGGGCGCTTGACGTGGCATCTCTGAACCGAGCGCAGCAACAGGACAGCCAAGCTCCGCGTTTTTGAGATGTTCATCCGACAGATAAGCGCGAAGCAGCCACCGCAATTCCTGCTCCGGAGGCGCCGCAGCGGCCACGCGCGTCGACGAGGCAACGGCTTCGGCACCGGCGCGATCCGCCGCCTCGGCAAGCATCGCCTCGCGCGAGGAAAAGTGAGCATAGAAGCCTCCGTGCGTGAGCCCGGCTTCCTTCATGATATCGGCGACACTGGCGCCGTCATAACCACTGCGCCGAATGGCGCGCGCGGCGGCTTCGACAATGCGCTCGTGCGTCGCTTCTTTCTCTTTGGATCGTGTGGAGGCTCTATTCATATGACGCGCATCATATACCATCCAGCACAAAACGCAAGCCTGTGCCCCCGCCTTACTAGACACACCCGAAGGTCACTCCAGTAATCGACCGCACCGACCAGCATCCTAATTTAGGCGTTATCTGGGCTCGACTCGCTACTGCGTTTTGATCGGCGTCAGTAGCGGCATGGCCTGGGGGAGCGTTACCGCGCCAGTCCCTCTACCCCTATGAGATCCTAGATTTCTTTGTGCCATTGCCACTGATCTATTCGCAGGCTATGGCCCGACCCCTTCGTTCTTGCCCCTCAAATAAATCACGCCAATCGGTTGGGATTCAGTCATGAGGCCTCTCGGAGTCGGCTTACGGCTCCCTGCGTTTTGCGGGCAGGCAATTCGGCGTTCCTCTGCATCGAAGCGAGCCGAATAGCAACGCCCTATGCCAACGCGTGCTTTCAGTGTCGACTTGGAAACGCGAATACCGGCACTTGCAATTGGCGACGGGACAGCGCCGACCTAGAGGCGTCCACCGTGGCATAGCCCAGTGCCAGGTGTAACTCAGCCGGCCAATCACTGGTCCGCAATGGGAGAGCAAGTCATGCTCAAGTACCACTGCCAAGGTAACGCTAGCATTCGCCGCCCCTCCAGATTTGTCACGGACAGCCGGACTGCAACGTAGCAAGCGAAGCCGCAATCAGCTAGCACCTTGGCCTCCGACGACGAAGTGAGAGTCAACCTAGATGCCACTGAGATTTATGCGCCAATACAGTGCATCAACCGCGAGTTGCTGACCTTAAGTTTTGATCCTCGACTCTGCAGTTGCCACGCGTCGGCACGACTGCTCGTGCGTAGGTAACAACCGGCAATCACGGCCTGAATCTACCCGCGGGGAAAAGCCGAGATTCGAATGCAGCGCCTGACGCAACGTACACAGGCGTGATGCGCGAGCATCGGCTCATCACCCCGGAGCGCAAAAGATGAACAGTCGCAGCACCGCATCGCAGGCGGCTGGGTGCCTCAGCCCGAGTATACGATATCAATTTCGATCAACATTGTACGAACCTGTCTATGATGACAGAAGGTCACATATTTACGAATGGAACCAAGACCGCCTTTGTCGAAAACTTCAAATCGTTCGCCTGTGCATGGAACCGGATCTGTCTCGAAGCTGGCGAGTGGTTGAACACTCGTCGTTACCATCAAACTCGGTCACCAACAAGTGACTCGAATTACCAGCCAAAAGGGAAATGAACATGAACGCATACGTTGTTGTCGAAGCAACCGTTCGCAACCCGGAGGCCTTGAAACAGTACAGCTCGGCCCACACCCATACTTAAGCAGTTCGGCGGTGAAACCCTTGCGAGCGGACCGTGGGAATTGATCTTTGGAGATGCCGCGTATGAACGCGCCTTAATCGTCCGGTTTCCCGATAGAAATGCAGCACTGGCTTGGTACAACTCGCCGGAATATCAAGCTCTGTTGGATGTCCGCAGTGTCGCGCTTGACTGCCGCTTTCGCCTCATCAGCTAGCGAATCTGCAAGCGCCGCCCGCCAGGAAGCTGTGCAAACCGACTATGTTCCGGTTACCTTGTCGCTTGCCCCCTTTCCGCCACAATTACCCCGGCGTCGGCACGTTGGACTCTTCACTCGTCACCGCAGATAACGATTTTTGAAAGGTCGCTCACGCTCCCGACCGAGCATCTCCGATCACCTTCCGGGCTGCGGAAAGTCCTTTCTTAAGACACTCGCAGCGATTCGTGCTGAGCGTAGCAACCACGATAGTCGATTGTGAGTGCGATCGTAATCGTGGTGTAGTAGCATTAGAGTGTTGGAGCAACGGATTCAAGGAGCGCGCTTTGGGAGTGTCGAGAGAACAGGCTGCGGAAAACCGCCGCGCGATTGTTGCCGCGGCGGCACAATTATTCAGAGAACGCGGGGTAGATGCTGTCGGCCTAAACGAGCTTATGAAGCATGCTGGGTTTACTCAAGGTGGGTTCTATAACCATTTTGAGTCAAAGGCTGCTCTAGTTGCAGAGGTATTCGCGTCGGCAATGGCTGAGAGTGCGACCCAATTCGCCAAGGGTCACCAAAAGGTGTCCGCCGCCGATCAATCGACCAGCGCTCTTTGGCGCTGTGTAAGCCATTATTTATCAGAGGCCCATCGAGACAACATCGATCACGGCTGCCCGGTTGCCGGATTCGCTGGCGATGCTCCCCGTCTGGACTCCAGAGCACAATCGCATTTTGCGGGTGGCTTAGATGATCAGATAATGATCCTGGCTGGTTTGATCGCCGAGAGTGGATCGATTCCTTTGACTGGAGAGCGTAGGCCGTTACGCGAACGGGCAATCAACCTGCATTGCAAAATGGTTGGGGCGGTGGTCCTGTCGCGGTCCGTTGCGGAGGTTGCACCTGCGCTTGCGAACGAGATCCTTGAGAATGTTCGACGAGAAGTACTTGCTTCTCTCGATGAACATTCGAGCAAGCCCTCCAAACCGCGAAAGAAACACTAGCCAACCCCGTCCGTTGCGCAGCGAGCCAACCGCAGCCACGCAGCTCGATTTGCCACCTCGATGACGGACCACGAACCGGGCCAATCTTCTGGCCATGCATTTGCGTTTGAGTGTATAGACAGCTTGTTATAGCCTGCGCACAAAACTTCAGACGGTCTCAGGTCACTGAGACGATCGTTTGAGCCGGAAATCCAGACAACGATCCGCTACGAGGGCAAGCAATCGCCCTGAATCTCAACAGTATCGCGCTTGGATGCTGCCCAAATCATTCACGTACAGCCAGAAATCCAGAAACAGTTTGCTGCGCTTCAGGAACAACTCGGGATACTTGTAGTGCGCAGCGTGTCCCGAGTTCGGATAGACGATCAATTGGGCGTTAGGGACGTGCTGCAGCACGATCCCGGATTTGATCGTCGCGGCCACGATGTCGCAAGA
Source organism: Paraburkholderia sp. GAS32 (assembly GCF_050434225.1). Taxonomy (NCBI): domain Bacteria; kingdom Pseudomonadati; phylum Pseudomonadota; class Betaproteobacteria; order Burkholderiales; family Burkholderiaceae; genus Paraburkholderia; species Paraburkholderia sp. GAS32. The sequence continues at coordinate 67,138 of NZ_JBNPVS010000052.1, forward strand.
ACTGCTCACCGCGAGGGTCGGCTGCTTGATCGCCGTCCATTCGGTAAAGCGCTTGCCCTTGATCTGACGCCACTCGGTGATAGCCTCGTATCGAGCCTTCGCGACCTGCTGAGAGGCCGGCGGATCGATGTCGAGCTCGCGTTTGCGCCCGTTGCTACCAACCGGCTCGCTGCCGCCCCAGTAGACCAGGCCGGCGACTTGACGGACCTCCGGATGAGTGAACAGTAGGAACAGGAATTCTTCGAGCCCAAAAACGGGCCTTCCCGCAACCTGGCCAACGCGCGATCCGCCTGCTTCAACTTACTGCGTGACGGCGGTAGCATGGGTGTCAGTCATCAATTCGCCTCTTTCCGGGTACCTCGGTCACCACAACTCATCCTTTGGATGAGTCGTGGTGACCTATTGGAGCTTTTGTTCGATGTTGTCACACCACTTTCTTGGACGTTATCACGATCGCGTTTGCTCATTGATCACACTTGCGACCTCCCTCAAGCGCGAACGAGCCATTCGAGATGTTTAGAGGTGCGGCACAGTAGACGCGAATGCATCGATCTTCATCGCACGCTCGGTCAGCGCTGCAAGGCGAGGAAAGTTCTCCGCAGTAACGTGATCGGGAAGGATAAACATGGACGCAGCCTGATAGCAGATTGCTGTCATGATATCGGCCTGACCGAATGTGTCGTTCACGAGCCAGCCGTCTCCGGTCTCCTTTTCGAGCAATGTCAACCCGATAATCGCCTGCTCGGCGAGGCTCTCAAACACGGATTGCAGTTGATGCTCTTTCGGACGGAGGGTTTCGTCATATAGGGAGCTAAGCTTCGGGTAGATGTTCATGCCAATTCCGATAAGCTTCAACGCCCTGAAACGCGCCGGACCTGACGGCGGGATGAGCGCCTTCTCGGGACCCACCATCTCTTGCAACACGTCGATGATGCCGCCGCTATCGATCATGGTGTCACCGTTATCGAAAACAAGCGCCGGCACCTTGCCCATTGGGCTGTATCGACGAACCTCATCTCTATCGGTGTAGGCGTTGAGGTTCAAATGCTCGAAAGGAATGCCGAGCAGATTCATCGTGATAGCAGTTCGGCGCGTAAATCCAGAAAGCCAAGGGCCAACAAGTTTCATCGTTTTCTCCATGTTACGGCTGGTGTCAAAGCATCAAAACTGTTCTTTGAACGGGCGGATGTCTAGTTCCTGCGTCCAAGCAGACGGATGCTGGAGATGGAGCTGCCAATAGGCCTCGGCGATCGCCTTGGTATTGAGCATGCCGTTCTCTCCGAGCTTCTCGAAGGCGCCAGGAAACAGCGAGCGCACCCGATCTCCATCGATCGCGCCGTCGACAATGACGTGCGCGACATGAATACCTTGTGGGCCGAACTCGCGCGCCATGCTCTGCGAGATCATGCGCAAACCCGCCTTGCTTGCAGCGAAATGGGCGAAACCAGGCAGGCCACGAAGCGCCCCCGTGGCCCCAGTAAAGAAGACAGAGCCGCGACCGAGCGGCACAAAACGTCGCGCCGCCTCACGGCCCACCAGAAAGCCGCCGAGAGTGTTCATCCGCCAGAAGTCCTCGAATGTCGAGGCATCCGTCTGCAGAAAATCGATTTTCAGGTTCTTGCCGGCGTTATAGGTGACCAGATCGGCGGGACTGCCATCTTCGTCACTGGCCATTGCAGCATCGAACAGCCGGATGACATCATCTTCCCGCGTGGTATCGATGGCATAGGCGGTCGCACTGCCACCGCTGCGCCGGATCGTGGCCACAACCCTCTCTACTTTTTCAAGTGTGCGTCCGGCGACCAGGACATGACGATCGTTAGCCGCGTAACAACGACTTAACGCTGCGCCAAGTCCATCCTCAGCACCAACGCCAACAACGACTGCCTTAGAGGCCAGTTCAAAAAGGCTGCTCCGTACGCCTGAAGATGTTCCAGCAGACGAGGGCGCAGCCGAATTTCAAGAATGCTTCGTGAATTTCAGCTCGACGATCGAAGCGTATGCGAAGACGACGGAAGTTGTGGAGCCACGAGTGAGTCCGTTCAACGACCCAACGGAATTTGCCCAGACCACTGCCATGTTCAGTGCGGCGCCTTGCGATCACTGGTTTGATGCCGCGTTCGCGCAATCGTTGACGATGCGGATCGGAATCGTAACCACGATCGGCATAGATGACCTTGGGTCTCTGAAGTGGTCGGCC